>DATLUK010000146.1:0-3590 GCA_035533195.1 Acidimicrobiales bacterium
GCTACGTGGCCATGAGCCGGGCGAGGGAGGCGACGCATGTGTATTTGGCCGCCGATGACATCGACCAGGCCCGGGAGGACCTGGTCCGGGACTGGAGCACGTCGCGTCGAGTCCGCTGGGCCATCGACACCGGCTGGCCGGCGGAGGCCGCACAGGCCGGAGAGGTCCCCCTGCATCTCATCTATCCCGGACTGGAGCGGGCTGCGGTCAAAGCCGAGGCCGAAGCCATCGCGGCGGTGATCCCTCCCCCGGTATCCGCGGAGCAGATCCGCCTGGCCGACCGCCGTCTGGAGGACCTGGAGGCGGTGGGGGAGCGGATCACTTGGGGACAGGGTCGCTGGGCCGATCCGGCCCTGGCCGAAGCGGCCGAGGTGGTGAGGGTCAAAGAGGTGGCCCAGCATTCCGCTGACCAGGCCGCCCGCTGGGCCCGCTCCCCGGTCGGCCGAGCCGGGCACCACCACCAGGCCGAGGCGGCCGGTCGGGAGCTGGCCGGGGCCAGGGACCGTCTGGAGGTGATCGCCGCCCCTCATCGGGCCGACCTCGAGGCGGAGATCACTGAGGCGAGGGCCGAGCTGGTCCGGCTGCGCGATGGCGCGCAGGCCCGGACTGCCTTCGACCGGGCCCACCCCGGAGCCGCCCCGCGCCTGGCCCGTTCCGTCCGGGAGGCGCACTGGCCCATATCCGCCGTACGGCGGGATGTCACCGACGTGGCGCTCGGGTCGGTGGAGACGGTGGATGGGCCGTCCATGGTCGATGCCAAGGCCGAGAACTTCGAACTGCGCCCGGGCTCGGTCCGCTACGTCGAGTACATGAAGGCCGAGGCGGTCCGACAGGCGGCGCCTCAACCTCATCCGGCGCTGGCCCCCCCGGGGCCACGGATGAAGGGTCCGAGCCCGGGACGGTGATTCCGAGGATCTTCGGCGCTCGGGTCGACCAGGATGCGATGTCCCAGCCTGCCGTCGGGCAGGGGATGCCAGCACGCCATCTGCAGCGATCTGGCGGCCACCTCGCCTCGGGGGCGTCGGTGAGCACAGCCGGCTCTCGGCCACAGCTTCCTCCCTCCGAGTGATACTGCCCCGGAGCCAGCTTCCGGTCACTCCCGCTTCTCGAGTGGCTCTCACCAGCGGGCTCTGATCGCTTCTAGTACCACTGGGGGGCCCTGCCGGCAGAATACGAGACGGGTGCTGGGCTCTCCCTCGTATCAAAACCGGTCATAGGCCGGACCGGCCGAACCGGCAACATGCCTCTTCAGACCCGCGGGACTGAGCCGTGCGTAGCCTGCGGCTACCTCCATGACGAGAATCCCTATTCGGGCTCCGGTTCCGGGTGTAGCGTTAAGCTGTCACGAGTCGTGACTCACCCCGGACCCCGGTGGCTGTCCTTTGGACGCTTCCAGGGAGTCGTGTGGTGTTTCGCAAAGTCGATAGAGGCGACGTTCGGGTACGCACCCGCCGGTCGCACAGAGTGGCCGACCCTGACACGGGGTGGCCCGCCGTCACGGATATACAGACCGTACGGTTCGATGCGACGTTGCTCACCGCAGCCGAGATGTGGGCAGCGGCCGAGTTGCGGATGCAGTCCGCCGACCGGGATGAGCAGCCGTGATTCTCAACTACCTACCGGCCACGATGCGGAGGCATCCGGTTGTCGCGGCCGTGGCTGCCCTGGCCATCCCCGTGGTCTGGGCGGGACTGCTCGTGGGGTTGGCGGCCAATGCCCGGGCCGCCGCCGTCGCAGTTCCTCTCGGGGGTGCCGGTAGCTTCGCTGTCCTGGGCGGCTCGGGCCTGACCAACACTGGGGTGACCACCCTTAGCGGGGATGCGGGCTCGTATCCCACTCCGAGCGAAACTGGCTTCGGTGGGTGCCCGGCGGCCGACTGCGTCGGCTTCACGAGCGGAGCCAACGAGTTCGGCAACGGGGTCACCCAACAAGCCAAGGCCGACTTGACGACCGCCTATAACAACGCCGCGGGCGAAGGACCGACCTCTCCGGTCGTGGCCGATCTCGGTGGTCAAACGCTCGGGCCGGGGGTCTACAACTCGGCCTCCTCACTCGCCCTGACGGGTCCTTCCCCCCTTACCTTGGACGGCGGGGGAAACCCCAACGCCGTCTTCGTCTTCCAGGCCGGCTCCACTCTGACCACGGGATCTGCCAGTCAGGTAAGCCTGATAAATGGCACGCAGTCCTGCAACGTCTTCTGGCAGGTCGGCAGCTCTTCGACCTTGGGCTCGGGTTCCACATTCGGCGGCACGATCCTCGCCTCCGCAAGTATCTCCCTGGCCGACAGCGTGACGGTAGACGGCCGTCTCCTTGCCGGTGAGCAAGCATCGGGCGCCGGCGCGGTCACGCTGATACACGACAGCATCACCACACCGAGGTGCGCGGCCTCCTCCCCGACCACCACCACATCGACCACCACCACATCGACCACCGCTGCACCCGTAGCGAACACCACGACGACCACATCGGCGCACGGAGGCAGGACAGCCCCGGGCTCAGCTGGTCCCACCGTGGTCGCAACAACCACGCTCGCCGCGACCGGGGCGCCCACAACGCCGGGGGCCACGACGCCCGGGGCCACAACGCCGACGCCCCTCCGGGTGATCGCGGGGGGAGGTGCGGGGGCCACCAGGCCGCTTCGATCGGCTCTGGGCTGGGGCCTACTGGTCATCTTGTTGATCCTCCTCTCCGGATTGGTGGCTGCGGGGGTGAGCCGTCGACTGGCGGAGAAGCGGGCGTGATCGGGAGGGCTCTGTCGACCCGCCGGGTCATCTGGCTGACTCTCGGGAGCGCCTTGCTCGGCGGAGCCCTGGCCGGCAGTGCGCTGTGGGTGACAACGCCGGCGGAGATTCAGTTGCCACGGCCGATGGGCCAGGTACCCGGGTCCGGAGGGGCCGGCGGAACTGGTCCGGGAGCGGCAGGCAAGGGATGGACCAGCCTGGTGTCACAGAGCGCGCCGGCAGCCAGCCCGCCGAGTTTTGGAATGGCGGGCCTCGGAGCGGCGGCTGGTCCCGCGGCCCCGGTGCACCTAGCCATCCCCGCCCTCAAAGTTGTGGCCCTCGTCGTGCCGGTGAGAGCCGCCGCCGGATTGCTCGGCGTCCCGCGCTCCATCAATGAGGTCGGTTGGTGGGCTGGCGGAGGTGTCCCCGGTGCCCGGACGGGCACTGTGGTCATCGATGGACACGTGGACAGTGCCAGCGGGCTCGGGGCTCTTTGGCCGCTGCGGTTTGCTCAGGTCGGAGATCAGATCATGCTCACCCTCGCCGACGGCGTTTCCGTCGGCTACCGGATCAGGGGCGTCCGGGTCTACCTCAAGGCGGAGTTGCCGGCCCTCTTGTTCGCTGGGGCTAAGGGGGTTGCTGTTCTGGCGCTGATCACCTGCGGCGGGCCGTTCGATCGGACTACCGGCCATTACGCGGACAACGTCGTTGTCTATGCGGTGCCGGCTTAAGCTTGCGATTAAACCTCAGCCACCGGCTCAGGCAGCCTTCTTGACCGCCGGATAGCGCTTTCTGGGCGGTCTTCGTGTCCCTTTGGGTCGCCCGGGTCCGGGCGTCGTCGATTTCGGTGGACTGGCTGGACTACCGATC
>DATLUK010000147.1:0-22765 GCA_035533195.1 Acidimicrobiales bacterium
GGAGGGGTGGGGCTCACGGAAGGGTCCTAACGGTGGTGCGACCACGAGGGTCGGGTCGCGGTCATGGCAGGTTGCGCCGGTAGATGATGCGCAGGCCGTGCAGGGTAAGCCAGGGCTCGACGTACTGGATGCATTCCGAGAGAGGGGCCAGCATCTCGGCCAGCCCGCCCGTGGCCACCACCGTGGCCGGGCCGATTTCGGTGTCGAAGCGCCGGCACAGCCCGTCTACAGCCGCGGTGTAGCCGTACACGGCGCCGGAGCGGATGGAGTCGGCCGTGTTGCGGGCGATCAGACGGCGGGGCTCCTCCACTTCGGTGGGACGCAGGGCGGCGGCCCGTTCAAACAGGGCGTCGAGGCCGATCTGCATGCCGGGCAGAATGGCGCCGCCCATGTACTCGCCTTTGGCCGACACCGCGTCCACGGTGGTTGCCGTGCCGAAGTCGACCACGATGCACGGACAGCCGTAGAGGTCATGGGCTCCCACCGCGTCAGCTATACGGTCGGCGCCGACCTCCTTGGGATTCTCGTAGAGAATCGGCATGCCGGTGCGGGTGCCGGGCTCCACTATCACGGTGGGAACGTGGTACCAGCGGTCGCACATCTCCCGCAGGGCGGCGGTGGCGTGGGGCACCACGGAGGACACGGCTATGCCGGTGACTTCTTCCTCGGCCCGTCGGCCGTCGAGGTCGAGCAACTGCGCCACCAACAGGGCGTGGTCGGCCGGGGTTCGGTCGGCCACGGTGGCCACCCGCCAGTGGTGGGCCAGATCACCTTCGCCGTCGGGTCCGTACATGCCGATGACGGTCTGGGTGTTGCCGACGTCGATGACGAGCAGCACGAGCTTGGTCTTCAGCCGGCCAGGTCGAGGCCGATGTCGAGCACCGGCGCCGAGTGGGTGATGGCCCCCACCGAGATGAAGTCCACCCCGGCCCGGGCGTAGGCGGCCGCCGTCTCCAGCGTGATGCGGCCGGACACCTCTACCGGGGTGGAACCGGAGCGCGAGCGCACCCGCTCGACCGCGTCCGCCGCCTGGACGGGGTCCATGTTGTCGAGCATGACCATGTCCGCGCCGGCGGACAACGCTTCATCCAGCTGATCGAGGCGGTCGCATTCCACTTCCACATGGCGGCCCGGCCAGGCGGTCCGGGCGGCGGTTACCGCCTCGCTTATGGAGAGACCGCCCAGATGATTGTCCTTGACCAGGATGGCCTCGGACAGATTGGCGCGGTGATTGAACCCACCGCCGGCGCGCACCGCCGCCTTCTCCAGGGCCCGCAGACCGGGCGTGGTCTTACGGGTGTCCCGGATGCGACAACCCGGCGCCACCGCCTCGACGGCGTCGACCAGCAATCGGGTGGCCGAGGCCACTCCGGACAGGTGCGAAAGAAGATTCAGGGCCGTTCGTTCAGCGGTGAGAATCAGCGCCAACGGCCCGCTGACGGTGCCGATGACACAGCCCGGTTCCAGGCGGGCGCCGTCGCAGCAGGCCCATTCCAGACGCAACGAAGGGGCAGCCGGGCCGGCGCTATCGGCGCGCCCCCCGAGGGGCGGCCCGGCCAACTGAGCGAAGGTCTCCTCCACGCAGCTGACCCCGGCCAGGACGCCGGCCTGACGGGCGACGAAGTTGGCCCGGGCCTCTACCGTGGCCGGCACCAGCGAGGCGGTGATATCGCCCATGGGCAGCAGGTCCTCGGCCAGAGCAGCGGTCACGACGGCGCGCACGGCGGCCAACGGCGGATCGAACCCGCCCACCGGTGCTGGCCTCATCCGGTGAAGACCAGGCGGTGCCGCTGGGCATCATCGGTGGCGGGGAAGTCGGTGCGGGTGTGGGCCCCCCGGCTCTCCTCCCGCTCGGTGGCGGCCCTCAACAGCGCCCAGGCCACCGTGGCCAGGTTGGCCAACTCGATGCTGTCCCCACTGGTCCGGGCCGGCGCCGGGGCCGCCCCGGCCGAGGGAATCAGCCCGTCCGAGGGAATCAGCCCGTCCGAGGGAACGAAGCCGGCCACAAAGGCGGCCGTCTCGGCCAGGGACGTGGCGCTGCGCAGCACGCCGGCGCCGGCGGTCATCCGCCGCTGGAGTTGATCACGGGCCTTGACCACGTCCACGCCGCCAGCAGAGAGTCCGGCAGTGGCGCCGGCGGCGCGGGGCAGGGCCAGGTCCACCACCCGCCCACCGATGGCAACCGAACCACCGAGCACGCTGCGCATGGCGCCGGTGGACGCCGGCCCGACCCGGCCTGAGGTGATGGCCTCCACGATGCGGGGCCCGAAGACCATGCCTTCCAACAGCGAGTTGGAGGCCAATCGGTTGGCACCGTGGACGCCGGTGCAGGCGGCTTCGCCGGCCGCCCAGAGGCCGGGCAGGGAAGAGGCGCCGTCCAGGTCCGTGACCACGCCGCCCGAGAGGTAATGCGCCGCCGGGGCGATCGGGAGCCAGTCCCGGGCCGGATCGAGGCCGACGGCGGCCAGGGAGGCGGCAATGGTCGGGAAGCGGGCGCCAAAGCTCTCCAGATTGGTGGCGTCCAGCCAGAGGTGATCGACGCCGGCGTCGGCCATGCGGGCGGTCATGGCCCGGGAAACCACGTCGCGGGGTGACAGCTCCTCGATGAAGCGTTCCCCGGCGGCATCGCGCAGGATGGCGCCGTGGCCCCGCAAGGCCTCAGACAGAAGCGGGCGGGGCATGGCGGGGTGGTGCAGGGCCGTGGGGTGAAACTGCATGAACTCGACGTCGGCCACAGCTACCCCGGCCCGGAGGGCCATGGCCACGCCGTCGCCGGTGGACTGGGCGGGGTTGGTGGTCACGCTGAAGAGCTGGCCCGCCCCGCCGGTGGCCAGCACCACGTGGGTGGCCCGCACGGCCCGGATGCTTCCGTCCAGATCGAGGGCGAGAACGCCGCGGCAGCGTCCGGCCCCGATCAACAGCTCGACAGCAAACCACCCCTCCATCAACGACGTCGCCGTGGCCCGCACCGCCTCTACCAGGGCCCGTTCGATCTCGGCCCCCGTGGCGGCCCCGCCGGCGTGAACCACCCGGGCCATGGAATGCCCGCCCTCCCGGGCGAGCGCCAGTCCCCCCTCGGGATAGCGGTCGAACACCGCCCCCAGGCTGATCAGGTCGTTGACGCGCGACGGGCCCTCGTCCACCAGGATCCGCACCGCCTCGGCGTCACACAGACCGGCGCCGGCGGCCAGGGTGTCGGCCAGGTGCAGATCGGTGGAGTCCTCGTCCCCATCCAGGACGGCGGCCACCCCGCCCTGGGCCCAGCGGGTGGCCGACTGGTCCAGGCTGGCCTTGGTCAGCACTCCCACTCTGGCGCCCTCCACCGCGGCCAGGCGCACGGCCGCCGACAGACCGGCCACGCCGCTGCCCAGCACCAGGACGTCCAGACGGGAGGGCCCGTCGGTGGGGGCGGCGGCGGGCTCCACGGCGCGAACCCTACGCCCCGATGCGGCGCACCTCCGCCCCATTCCGGGCGGTGTCCTCATCGATCATCCGGTTATCGGAGTCGACATGGACGATGGTGGGTGCGAAGCCGACCAGCTCGGAGGCGTCGTAGTCGGCGTAAGTGATGACGATGATCTTGTCCCCGGGGTGCACCAGTCGGGCGGCTGCCCCGTTGAGGCACATATCGCCCGAACCGGGCTGGCCCGGGATGGCGTAGGTCTCGAAACGGTTGCCGTTATCGATGTCAACCACGGTCACCTGCTCCCACTCCAACACGTCACCGGCGGCCATGAGACGCGGATCGATGGTGATCGAACCGACGTAGTTGAGGTTGGCATCGGTCACGGTGGCCCGGTGGATCTTGGACTTCATCATGCGCCGGCGCATGTCGTATCTGCCTTTCGGTCGGACGGACTGAGGGGAAGGCCGACGGTGACGCCGGCATTATCGAGGAGGCGGGCTCGGCCCAGACGGGCCGCCACCAGCAGGCGGACGTCATCGCCCAGGTCGAACGCGGGCGGGCTGCGCAGCGAGGACGGATCGACGGCCACGGCGTAGTGCAGGTCGAAGGCGGGCTCGGTGACCAGTACGCCCACCATGACCGAGCTGATGGCCACCGGGTCGGTCTCCCCGTCGGCCACCATCTGGGACCCGGCCTGCAGAGCCAGGTGGATGAACGGGGCGACCTCCCGCTCGGCCGGGGTGAGATAGACGTTGCGCGAGGACAGGGCCAGGCCGTCGGGCTCGCGCACGGTCGGACAGCCGATGACCTCCACCGGCATGGACAGATCGGAGGCCATACGCCGGACCACGGCCAGCTGCTGCCAGTCCTTCTCACCGAAGTAGGCCCGGCACCGCCCGGTGAGGGCGAAGAGCTTGGCCACCACCGTCGACACCCCGTCGAAGTGGCCGGGTCGGTAGGCACCCTCCAGGACCGTGGTCAGCTCATCTACGTGGACGGTGGTCTTGATGGGCCGGGGGTACATCTCCTCCGCCGAGGGGGCGAAGACCAGATCGGCCCCGGCCCGAACGGCCAGATCGGCGTCGGCCTCCAGGTCCCGCGGGTAGGCCTCGAAGTCCTCCCCGACTCCGAACTGCAGAGGGTTGACGAACACGGACACGACGGTCAGGTCACACTGGTCGGCCGCCCGGCGGATCAGCTCCCCATGGCCGCGGTGCAGGGCCCCCATGGTCGGCACCAGGCCGACGGAGAGGCCGTCGGCCCGCGCCGAGTCCAGCCGGGCGCCCAACTCGGCGCCGGTGGTGATGACGGACAGAACTGTCGTCGGGGCGTGACGCTCAGGCGACAAAGAAGATCCTCTCGACGTTCCGGCCCCGTGAGGGTGCCGTTCGTGTGGTTAAAGGCTACCAGCGGGCACCACCCTGCCCGCCAGTCGGCTCTCCCAGGCCTCGGGGACCAGCTCGGGAGCCAGGTGGGACAGCGGGGCGACCATGAAGCGCCGTTCCCACAGCCGGGGGTGGGGAACCACCAGATCCTCCTCGTTCACCACCAGATCCCCGACCAGGAGGACATCGACATCGAGGGTCCGCGGCCCCCAGCGCTCCTGCCTGACCCGCCCGGCGGCCGCCTCCAGTGACCGGCACAGCTCCAGCAGCTCTCGGGGCGAGCGGGCGGTGTCCAACTCCACCACCGCGTTGAGGTAGGGGCCCTGGTCCGACGGGCCCCCCACCGGCTCGGTCTCGTACACCTCCGAAACCGCCGTCACCCGCTCCACCCGTCGCAGCTCCTCCACCGCGGCCCGCAGGTAGGCCCAACGGTCGCTCAGGTTGGAGCCCAGACCGAGGAAGGCCCGCATGGCGGCCGGAGCGCTACTCGGCCCGGGAGCGGCGGATGGTCACCCCGGCCGAGGCCAGGTCGGCGGCCACCGGCGGGCGCAGCTTGCGCACCGTCACCGTCACCGCCGAGGCCCGGACATCGGCCAGCAGGACCTCGGCCACCCGGGCGGCCATGGTCTCCATGAGGGCGAAGCGCTGCGTCTCGACCACCCGACGGGCCAGCTCCACGGCGGCCCCGTAGTCGACGGTGTCAGCCACCGCGTCAGAGACGGCCGCCGGCGCCAGGTCGGTCTCGATGTCGATGTCGAGCTCGAAGGGCTGGGAGCGGGCCTGCTCCTCGGGCAGGACCCCGTGGGTCCCGAGGACCCGCAAGGCGCGGATCTCGATCCGGTCGGTCACCCTCCGGGCTTGGCCGGCAGCATGGTCATGAGCACCCGGCCGGCCGGGCCCATCCGGCGGTGCAACATGCGCTCCACCACGGTGATCGCCTGGGGCGAGTCCTCCAGCCGGCCGGTCCATAACAGGAAGGCGGCCATGACGCCCATGATGCGGTCACCGAGCTCCTCCTGGTGGACCAGGATGCGCTCGCCAGCGTCCAGCCAGGCCGACAGCTTGGCGAAGAGGTCGGCCAGCTCCACGGCGGCGTCGCCCGTGGGGGGCATGGGGACCTGGGACCAGGCAATGCCTTCCTCGTCGTACGCATAGAGGTTGTGGGGGCTGCCGAGCAGGGAGACGATGCGGGTGAAGCCCTGCTCTCGCAGCCAGATGATCTCCTCCTGGCGGCGGACCTTGCGGTGGCTGCGGGAATAGCCGCCCGGACGCTCGCTGACGGCCAGGCTGCCGGCCAGGATCCAGCTGAAGTTCCGGGGCTGGATGCCGGCCGCCCAGCGGCCCCGCAGGGTCATGCCGCCACCCCGGCGCCCGATCCCGACCCCACCGGGTCCACCGGGTCCGCTTCCGGGCCGATGAGGCGGGCGGCGGCCACGGTGGGGGCGACGTCATGGACGCGGACCATGGCCACACCCTGGTCCATGGCCCACACAGCCGTGGCCAGTGAGGGCTCGAGGCTGTCCCGGACGTCGAGGCGGCCCTCGGGACCGGCGCCAATGGTCCAGAGGAAGGACTTGCGGCTGGTGCCGACCAGGAGGGGGGCGGCGACGGCGCCGGCCATGGCCCGCAGGGAGCCGAGCAGGGTGAGGTTGTGGGCGAAGGTCTTTCCGAAGCCGATGCCCGGGTCGGCCCACACCTCGCTCACCCCGGCCCGCCGCCCGACCTCCACCCGCTCCGCCAGGAAGGCGGTGACCTCGGCCACCACATCGGTGTAACGGGGCTCGGCCTGCATGGTCGGTGGGGTGCCCTGCATGTGCATGGCCACCCAGCCGACGCCGGCCGAACCGGCCACCCAGGCGAGCTCATCGGAGGCGGAGATGTCGTTGACCAGGCTGGCCCCGGCGGCCACCGCGGCCCGGGCCACCTCGGGCTTGACCGTGTCGATGGACACCCGCACGTGGGGGGCCAGGGCGGCCACCACGGGTAGGACCCGGTCCATCTCTTCAGCGGCCGAGACGGGCTGGGCCCCGGGCCGGCTGGATTCCCCACCCACGTCGATGATGTCGGCCCCCTCGGCCACCATGGCCAGGCCCCGGGCGACGGCATCCTCGGTGCGCAGGTACTCGCCCCCGTCGGAGAAGGAGTCGGGCGTGACGTTGAGCACGCCCATGACGAGGGGTTTCATGGCCCTCAGCGTAGCGGTGGTCCCCGGCCCGCCGACGGGCGCCAACAGGCCCCGGACCCGGCCCTCAGCGGGCGTTGAGAAACTGCATGGCCTCGGCCCGGGTGGCCGGATTGGTGCGGAACAGGCCCCGCACCTGGGAGGTGATGGTGAGGGTGCCGGGCTTGCGGATGCCCCGCATGGACATGCAGAGGTGCTCGGCCTGCATGACCACCAGAGCACCCCGGGGCTCGAGCCGGGCCACCAGGGCGTCGGCTATCTGAGATGTGAGGCGTTCCTGGACCTGGGGGCGCTGGCAGTAGCCCTCCACCAGGCGGGCCAGCTTGGACAGGCCGGTGATGCGGCCGTCGTCATTGGGAATGTAGGCCACGTGGGCCCGGCCGATGAAGGGAACAAGATGGTGCTCACACAAAGAGTAAAAGGGGATGTCGCGGACCATCACCATCTCGTCGTGGTCCATCTCGAAGGTGACCGCGAGGTGGTCGGCCGGGTCGGAGTGAAGCCCGGCGAAGATCTCCTCGTACATGCGGGCCACCCGCCCCGGCGTGTCCCGGAGGCCGTCCCGGTCGGGGTCCTCCCCGATGGCCTCCAGAATCTCCCTGACCGCCTTCGCCACTCTGGCCTGGTCCACGCTCATCCTGCGCCGCCGCCGCCGCCGCCGCCGGCACCGCCACCCCCGCCGGCTCCACCCCCGCCGGCTCCGCCGCCCTCCCAGACCCGGATGCAGGGGATGTTGCGGTGCCTCTCGGCCACGTCCAGTCCGTAGCCGACGACAAAGTCGGCCGGTATCCGGAACCCGACATACCGCAGCTGCGGGTCCACCTTCTGCAGGCCCTGTTTGACCAAGAGGGCGCACACCTCCAGCGAGGCCGGGCTGCGGGCCAGGAGGTTGCGGCGCAGGTAGGAGAGGGTCAGGCCGGAATCGACTATGTCCTCGACTATGAGCACATGGCGCCCGGTCAGGTCGGCATCGAGGTCCTTGACGATCCGCACCACCCCGCTGGTCTTGGTGGCCGAGCCGTAGGAGGCGACGGCCATGAAGTCGCACTCCACGTCCAGGTCGATGGCCTTGGACAGATCGGCCATGAACATGAAGGCGCCCTTGAGCACTCCGATCAACAGCGGCGGGCGGCCCCGGTAGTCGTGGGTGATCTCGGCCCCGAGCTCGGCCACCCGGGCGGTCAGCTCTGCCTCGCTCACCACCACCCGGCCCAGGCCGGGCGGGGGGACCAGATGCAGCGGACGACCTTCCGGGTTGGTCACGGCCGGCCGAGGCTATCGGGCGGGGCCTGACGGCCCGGGGGACCTGGCGGCGCAGCGGGGTCTGGCGGGCGCAGCGGGGCCGGGCGACTCGGCGGGGCCTGGCGGCGCAGGCGCCCCGAGCTCCGGCTGACCATCACGCCGCCTTCGATCTCGGCTGCCCTGGTCTCCAGGCGGACCACGGCCATGACACGCTCGATGGCCGCCGCCGAGGGCGGGTAGCCCTCATCGCTGGCCAGCCAGCGGCGCAGGGCCCGCCGGGCCAGAGGCGCCGGCGCCCCGGCCAGCTCGGCCACCGAGGTGGGATCGATGGCGGCGGCCTGGGACTCGAGGAGATCTTCGTCCTCGCCCATGAGGCCGGCCTGGCGGGCGACCACGCCGGCCACATCCCTCTCCGCCACCGCCTCCAGTAGGGGCAGGACCTCATGGCGAATCCGGTTACGGCGAAACCTCCCGTCGGCATTGCTCGGATCCCGCAAGGGCTCCAGCCCGGCTTCGGCACAAAGCCGTTCCGTGTCGGCCCGCCGCAGGGCCAGGATGGGATGGCGGGGCCCGACCCGCATGCCGGCCAGCCCGGCCAGGCCCGCCCCCCGGATCAGGTTGAGCAGGACCGTCTCGGCCTGGTCATCGGCGGTGTGCCCGGTGGCCACCCCCGGGGGCAGAACGGCACGGCGGGCGGCGCGGGCCCGGGCCTCCAGGTTGGGACCGGGATCGACCGTCACCGACAGGGCCCGGAACCCGGCGCCCAGCGCGGCGGCGGCGGCGGCGACCCGCTCGGCCTCGGCCGCTGAGCCCGGCCGTAGCCCATGGTCGACGTGGAAGGCGGTCACCGGCCTGCCGGTGGCGACAGCCAGAACCAGGAGGGCCAGAGAGTCGACCCCTCCGGAGACGGCGGCGTCGATCGACCCTGTCGCGAAACAGCACCGGGCCAACAACTCGCCGGCCAGGGCCGGCACCTTCAGGTCCGTTCTAACACCACGCCCCGGCGGGCCAGGGACACCAGCTCGGGGACGCTCGGGACGGCCAGACGCCGGGCGATCCGCCGCAGGCTGGCGTAGACGTTGGAGCGGCTGACCCCGAGGCGCTCGGCGGCCTCCTGGACGGTGGGGGTGTCCCGCACCGCGGCCAGAAGCTCCTTCTGCTTGTCCGAGAGCGCCTCCACCGCGTCCCCGTCGATGGCCGGGGCCACCGGCACCGGGGTCGGGGAGATGGGCCGCTCCATCCGGGACAGCCGGGGATGGGCCCGGCCGGCATCGTCCTCGGCCTGGGCCCCCCGCTCCAGGCGGGCCAGCTGCTCCAGGGCGGCCCGCTGGGCGGTCCGGCGCTGCTCGGGTTCGGCGCCATCGACCAGGGCCCGCCCCAGGTGCGAGCGCAGGTCGGACCCGGCGAAGGGCTTGGTCAGGTAGAAGACCGCCCCCTCGATGCCGCCCCGGATGCGGTCCATGTCACCGGTGCGGGCCGTGAGCATGATCACGGGGATGGAGGAGACCGACGGCTCGGGGTCGGACTTGAGGGCGGTGAGGACCTCGAAGCCGTCCATACCGGGCATGGTCACGTCCAGGATGACGGCGTCGAATGCGCCTTCATCCACCAGGGAGAGGGCCAGCGCCCCGTCACCGGCCACGGTCACCTCGTGGCCGTCGCCCTCCAGGGTGATGCGCACGAGCGTGCAGATATCGGGTTCGTCATCAACGACCAGCACGCGCGCCATGGTCGGTCCAAGCTAAACCAAACTTCGCCCGGAAGATAGGCCTGCCATGCGATCTGTCCAGCCCTGCGGCCGGCGAATCTCCTCCAAAGTGGGCAGCCAATCCGGCCCTTTCCAGAACAAATCCGACATTTGCTTCCCACCGGCGGCCTCGACCGCCTCGATGAAGCGCTCGCCCTCCTCGTACTGGCGTAGCTTGGCCTCGATCCCGACCACCTGCTGGATGAGGCGGGACAGGCCGCCGGACTGCTGGCGGCGCTGGCGCAGGACCCGGGCGAAGCGGGCGGCCTCGGGTACGGCGCCGGCCCCAGCCCGGTCCATGGTGATGTCCCCGTGGCCCTCCAACAGACTCATGAGGGCCTGGACCTGGCGCAATACGGCCGCCTGCTCGTCCCCGGCCAACAGGCTCAAGAGGCCGTCGGCCAGCGGGTTGCGCCCGGCCCGGGCCTCCTCCACCGCCCGGCGCAGGCCCTCCAGCAGCCGGCGGGGGTCCGGATCGACCGAGCCCATGGCTGATTCCACCAGCCCCATGAAGTAGCCCCGCATCCACTCCACCCCGGTGAACTGGGCCCGATGGGTCACCTCGTGCAGCGCCAGCCAGAGCCGGAACTGGGAGGGAGGAAAGGCGTAGCGCTTCTCGATGGAGAGAACGTTGGGCCCCAGGTAGTAGACGATGTCCTGGTTCTCGGCGTCCTCGTCCTCCACCAACAACAGGTCGTACTGGCCGAGGACCCGGGTCGACATCCACCCCAGCAGCAGGCCGACCTGGACGCCGGCCACGCTGCGCCCGACGCTGGCCACCGGCGGAATAGGCATGTGCTCGGCCATCCGCCTGG
Organism: Acidimicrobiales bacterium; assembly: GCA_035533195.1. Taxonomy (GTDB): domain Bacteria; phylum Actinomycetota; class Acidimicrobiia; order Acidimicrobiales; family JAJPHE01; genus DAHUYE01. The sequence goes on from DATLUK010000147.1 coordinate 10,778, forward strand.
TCAGGGGTCCGACCAGGCGCTGGAAGGAGGCGACGTTGGCCTGGACCCAGCCCTGGCGGTCGGTGACCCGGGCCCGGGCCGGTCCGGCCAGGGGCACCAGTCCCGTCTCCCGGGAGACCAGCTCCTCGGCCCGGGCGGTGGCCTCCTCGAAGTCGGCGACCAGCGAGGCGTAGTGGTAGGAGCGAGCCATCGGATCAGTCCCGGCCACCCTCCCCGCTACCTGGGCGGCCAGGTCCCAATTAATGGGGTCTGTGTCACCCATCCCGGCGGGTTTCAGCCACTGCGGCGCTGGGCCTCGGCCTGGATGGCGGCCGCCACCCGGGCCCGCAGTGCCTCAGGCACCTCGTCCCGACAGCGCATGGAGACCATGACCCGCAGTTCGGCCTCGAAGTCGAAGGCGGAAAGGCAGGGCCCGCAGTCGTCCAGGTGCTGGCGGATCTCGACCCGGCGGTCCTCGGTCAGCTCCCCGTCGAGGAAGTAATAGAGCCGCTCGATCGCCTGCCCGCAGTCCTCACCCATCGAGATCACTCATCGCCTGTCCCGTCCGACCCAAATCCCTATCCGACCAGGCCCCGTTCACGGCCAAACTCCAACAACGCCTTCTGGAGCGCCTTTCTTCCACGGTGCAGTCTGGACATGACCGTCCCGATGGGAACTTCCATGATGTCGGCTATCTCCTTGTAGGAGAAACCTTCGACATCGGCCAGCAGAACGGCCATCCGGAACGTGTCGGGCAGGGACTCCAGGGCCTCTTTGACCTCGGTGTCGGTGAAGAGGTCCAGGACCTCGTCCTCGGCGCTGCGGCCGACCGCCGCCCCCTCCGAACCGCCCAGCCGGCGGAACAGGTACAGATCCTCCACGTCATCGACGTCGGACATCTGGGGCCGGCGCTGCTTGGCCCGGTAGCTGTTGATGAAGGTGTTGGTGAGGATCTTGTAGAGCCAGGCCTTGAGGTTGGTGCCCTCCTCGAAGCGGCCGTAGGCCCGGTAAGCCTTGAGGTAGGTCTCCTGGACCAGGTCCTCGGCGTCGGCCGGATTGCGGGTCATGCGCAGGGCTGCGGAGTACAGCGACGGCATGTATTCCATCGCCGCCTCAGCGAAGCTCGCCTGGTCGGCCATGGGCCACCCTACTCCGGGGGGTCGGCGGCCGAGTTCGTGGGGCCGGAGGCGCCGAAGAAGGCACGGGGTGGACCACGTAGCGTTCCGGCCATGCCTACAGCGTCCCGGCCATGAGAGTCCTCGTGACGGGTGGGGCCGGATTCATCGGCACGTCGCTTTGCCGGAGGCTGATGGCCGAGGGTCACGAGGTGGTGGTGGCGGATCTGAACCCGCCTCGGACGGAGGTGACCTCGGCGGTGGAGGGCGACCTGCGGGATCCCTCGGTGCTGGACAAAGCTCTGGCCGAAGGTACCGAGGCAGTGATCCATCTGGCCGCGGCCACCTCGGTCCTGCAGTCGGTCAAGGATCCGGTCAACGTCTACCGCTCCAACGTGGAGTTGATGCAGAACCTGCTCGAGTCCGCCCGCCGGCTGGGGGTGGCCAGCGTGGTGTTCGCCTCCACCAACGCCGTGGTCGGCAGCGGGGCCGGGGGCGGTCTCATCGACGAGCGTTCCCCCCTGGTCCCCCTCACCCCCTACGGGGCCACCAAGGCGGCTGGGGAGATGCTGATGTCGGCCTACCACCACGCCTACGGCCTCAACGCCAGTGCCCTGCGCCTGACCAACGTCTACGGGCCGGGCATGTGGGTCAAGGACACCATGGTGGCCCGCATCATGAAGGCGGCCCGGGCCGGCACCGGCATCCGCATCCACGGGGACGGCCTCTTGAGCCGGGACTACGTCTACATCGACGACGTGGTCGGCGCCTTCGTCTCGGGACTGGCCCCGGCCGCTTCCGGGCCGGCCCTGCCCCCAACCGTGGTGGTGGGCTCGGGCGTTTCGGTCACGGTCAACGACCTGCACCGGCTGGCCTGTCAAGCCACCGGGGTGGACATCCCGGCCGAGCACGTGGAGGGCCCGCCCGGGGAGATGAGAGCCGTGGTGGTGGACCGTTCCCTGGGGGCGGGTCTGTGGCCGGACCCGCCCGTTCAGCTCAGCGCCGGCCTGGTCGCCACCTGGCGCGCCTGGCCGGAATAGCCAGGCCGAGCAGACCCAGCAACCCGACCAGGACGCCGGCGGCGGTCAGGGCCAGGCCGGCAAAAGCCCGCTTGGGCCGGTAGCGGAAGCTGACCAGCCAGCGGCCGGGCCCGGGCAGGTCCACGGCCTGGAGCAGGCCGTCATCCACCACCGTCATCTGGCGCTGGGGCCCGGCACCCTTGGAGACCAGGGCGATCCACCCCGGACCGAAGGCCTCGCTGCGGTCCAGGCGCACCGGGCCGGGGGCGGTGACGGTGGCGGTGCAGTTGGCCCCTCCGCCCACCGGGTTGGGCAAGGTGCAGGTCACCGCGCCGACCGGCGCCGGCCCGGGGTTGAGCGCGGTCAAGCCGGCGGCGACGATCGGCCCCGGGGCCCGCCAGGACTGCAGCCCGGAGATGTCGGGCCCCGGGGTCCAGCCCAGGGCGATCAGGTGGGACACCAGGGCGCTGAGGTCCTCGTAGCGTTCGAGCAGGATCAGCTTCAGGTCCAACCGGGAGGCCAGGGCCGGAGCGGCTAGGGAGGGATCCAGGCTGCCCTCGGCGTGGGTCCCGGTGGCGTCCTCGTAGGAGCTAGCCACCAGGGAGCCGTAGCCCTGGACGCTGGGCAGGCGGGCCACACCGTTGAGATCAGGCACCGGCGCCAGGTCTGAGCGGCCGGTGACATAACCGGGATAGAAGAGGTTCGGGTCGTAGACAGCGAATCGGGCCCCCGCCGGCAGCGCCCCCGCCAACGCCGTCGAGCCGTTCGCCAGCGAGGACAGGTCCGAGGTGCTCACCCACCCGGTGGCGGCGTTGGCGATGAAAAAGCCCACGTCGGCCAGCGTCACCGCCACCAGCACCAGCGTCCGGGCTCGGCGCCCCCATCGGTGGCCGAAGACGAAGATGATCCCGACCACCCCGGCCAGCACCAGCGAGGCGATGGCGAAGGGCCAGACGCCCGGGAACAGGTGCACCGGGGCCTGGAGCAGGTCGGCCATTCCCCCCGGCCAGGCCCAGGCGGCCACGACCACCGCCGCCACCGTCACCGGGCTCAGCAGACCGGCAGCCATGACGATCCGGCCCGGACGGCGCCAGGCGTCCAGGAAGCTGCGGGACCACAACCCGAACAGCACGGTGACGGCCAGGTCCACCTCACCCAGGTTCCGGCTCTGTAGGCGTTGCCCGCCATAGAGCGGGACGTGGAAGAGGACGTGGGCCGCCGGGGTGTAGGAGCCGAAGGCCAGCACCAGCCCGACCCCGGCCATGACCCCCCAGAAGGCGGGGCCGGGCCGAGCCACCAGGGAGCCGGAGGGGGGTCGGATCCGCCCGGCCAGAGCGGCCAGGGCCCCCGCCGTGCCCAGCAGCCCGACGTAGCCGAGGACCTCGGCCAGGTTGTAGCCGCCGAAGTAGGGGACCAGACGCAGGGAGTCGAGTCCGCCGGCCAGGAACGGGAAGACCATGAACAACAGCTCGGCCGGATGCAGGGAGCCGGCCCCGAAGCCGACCATGGACACCCCGGCCCGCTGGGAGGCGGAGTAGACGGCCAGACCCGGCAGGAACTGCCCGGCGGCCACCGCCCCGGCCAGCACCGCCGCTCCCGCTCCTCCGGCCAGGAGGGGCAGGCGGCCGGCCGGGCGGCGCCAGAGGGCCCAGAAAAAGAACAGGCCGGCGGCCACGGCCAGGTCGGACAACGACCGGGGGTCCCCGGCCAGAGCGGCCAGGCCGGCGGCCAGGCCGGTGAGGGCGCTCCAGCCGACCAGGCCCATCACCCGGTGCCGTCGCCCCCGGAGCAGGTCGGACCCGGCCGGGTCCGGGTGGGACAGGTGGTCGAGGCCGAGGAGGATCCAACCCGCCCAGGCCATTCCCTCCACCAGGCCGATGTGGCGGAGGTGGGACATCATGAAGCCGGACCAGGCGAAAGAGAAGCCGGCCAGCCAGGCCGGCAGGGCGCCCACCCCCAAGCGGCGGACCAGGAGCAGGACCCCGGTGCCGGCCAGGGCGTAGGTGATGGCCTGGCCGGCGGACCAGGCCAGACCGGCCGGGAGCACCGCGAAGAGCAGGGTGGCTGGATAGATGGCACCGGCGTTGAAACCGGCCAACAGCGGCGTCCCGCTCCAGATGTAGGGATTCCACAGGGGCAGGTGCCCGGCGCGCAGGTCCGAGCCCACCAGCATCCGCAAGGGGAGGTTCTGGGTCAGGTCGTCACCCGGGGCCATGAGGTGGCCGAAGAGGGCCGGGCCTATGAAGAAGACCAGGGGCAGGACGACCAGGCTGATCAGGCCCAGCCGCTCCCCCTTTGTGAACCTCCCCGTCACCTCCGGAGCCTCATCGCGGCGCGGGCCGGGGTCAGGGACGGGTGCGCCGGCGCCAACCCCGCTCCCGGATGTAGGTGCCGAACAGAGCCCGGGAGAAGTGCAGGGCGTAGCCCATGCTCCTGCCCTTCTTGCTCACCCCGGCCTGGCGGGAGGCGTGGCTGACGGGGACCTCTTCGTAGCGAAAGCCCCGGCAGAGCGCCGATATCAACAGCTCGGTGGACTGGAACTGGGGCTGGTCCAGCTGGACGCCCTGGACCACCTCGGCGGTCATGACCCGCAGCCCGTTGGCCGGATCGGTCACCCGGGCCCCGGTCAGCAGCCGGATCACCGTGGCGAAGACGACCACGCCGGAACGGCGCAGGGCCTGGTCATCGGTGTCGTGCCGCCCTCCCCCGGCGGCCGGCAACGCCCCCTGGCCATCGTGGCGGTGGGACGGCGTCCGGCGTGTCCCCGAGACGATGTCGGCGCCGCCCGAGGTGACCCGGGCGGCCATCGGGTCCAGGTCGGGGGCCGACCACTGGCCGTCGGCATCCAGGGTGGCCAGATAGCGGGCGCCGTGCTCGATGGCCACTTCGTAGCCGACGCGCAGAGCGGTCCCCTGGCCGCAGTTGACCGGTAGGGAGCACACCAGGGCGCCGGCGGCCCGGGCTTCGGCCACGGTCGAGTCCGAACTGCCGTCATCGACCACCAGGGTGGCGGCGTCCAGACCCCCGAGTTGGGCCGGCACCGAGGCGACCACCGGGCCGACCGCCCCGGCCTCGTTGAAAGCGGGCACCACCACCACTACCGGGGGGAGGACCAGATCGGGGTGCTGGCGGCGGAAGCTGGCCGCGGCCTGGGCCCGGGGAAGGCTCAAGCGTTATTCAGCGGAGACTGTGGGCAGCGAGCTGTGCTGGCTGCGCCAGTTGACCGTCGGCGGGATGGCGGAGAGGTCCACCCGCTCCTGGTACTTCTCCACCACATGGAAGAGCGACTCGATCAGGGTGTCGGAGAGCAGGTGGGGCTTGAGGCCGAGATCGAGCAGCTTGGTGTGGGCGGCCCGGTAATAGTGCTCTTCCTTCTCCACCCGCGGGTCGGGGATGTGGTCGATGGTGGTGGTCTTCTTGGGCGACAGGCGGGCCACGTGTTCGGCCAGCTGCAGGACCGAGAAGCTCTCGGTGAACTGGTTGAAGACCCGGTACTCCCCCGCCTCGGCCGGGTTGAGCACGGCCAACTCGACGCAGGCCAGCGTGTCGCGGATGTCGAGCAGGCCGCGGGTCTGGCCCCCGGAGCCGTATACGGACAGGGGTTGGCCGATGACCGCTTCCACGATGAAGCGGTTGAGCACGGTGCCGAAGACGGCGTCGTAGTCGAAGCGGGTGGCCAGCTGGGGATCGAGGGTCGTCTCATCCGTCTGAACCCCGTAGACGATTCCCTGGTGCAGGTCGGTGGCCCGGGTGCCCCAGATGCGACAGGCGAAGCGGATGTTGTGGGAGTCGTGGACCTTGGACAGGTGGTAGAAGGAGCCCGGCTGCATCGGGTAGGGCAGCAGGTCGGTGCGGCCCCGGTGGGTGATCTCTATGAAGCCCTCTTCGATGTCGATGTTGGGCGTGCCGTACTCGCCCATGGTCCCGAGCTTGACCAGGTGGCAGTCCGGGGCGTGCTCGGCCAGGGCGTAGAGCAGGTTGAGGGTGCCGACCACGTTGTTGACCTGGGTGTAGACGCAGTGGCTGCGGTCGATCATGGAGTAGGGAGCCGACCGCTGCTCGGCAAAGTGAACCACCGCCTCCGGAGCGAAGCGCTCCACCACGCCGTCCACGAAGGGGAAGTCGGTCAGATCCCCGACGTGGGCCTCGATGTGATGGCCCGAGATCCTCCTCCAGGTGGCCAGCCTCTCCTTCATGGAGAAGATCGGAACGAGGGATCCGGCCCCCAGCTCGTGGTCGTAACCACGACGGGCGAAGTTGTCGACGATCCCGACCTGGTGGCCACGGGCGGAGAGATGCAGCGCCGTTGGCCATCCCAGGTACCCGTCACCGCCGAGCACCAGAACTCTCATCTTTCCTCCTGATTTCCGCCCGGCAAGCTACCGCCTGGAGTTCCCGGCCTCCTCCAACCCCGCCCGGCCAGCTCCCCTGCCCGCTGGTACAGAGCGGCATCCACGGCATTGGCGGCCAGGATCTCCGCCCTCAGGTCCTCGGCCACCTCCTCGGCCCCGAGGGTGGCGACTCCCACGTTGTCCCGGGGCAGGCCGCCCTCGGCGGTCTGGCCCCAGTGGGTGACCAGCTGGGCGTAGAAGTCCTCCAGGCGGTCGGTCACTCCCACCAGGTCCAGGCTGTCCAGGCGGGCCAGGGCCGCCTGTAGCAGCTCCGCCTCCGAGTGGGGCAGGGGCGAGTAGTCGAGCAGGAACTGCAGGGGCAGGGCGTCCACCTCCGGAAACGGCGGGCCCATATCGGCCAGGGCCTCCGGAGGGGAGAAGTCCAACCAGGCCCGGGCCACGCCCACGTCATGGACCAGATGGCGGGCCTGGAAGTTCTCGACCAGCGGCCGCCAGCGGGGCAGGTGGATGAAGTCGGACAGGGTCAGTTGGGCCGTGTGGGACAGGACGGCCGGGTCCTGGCACAGGTGGGAGTAGTGAGACAGGACCCGGCTGACCGGCTCCCGGATCACCGTCACCACCTTGGCGTCGGGGGCCAGGATCGGGATGACGCCGGTGCCCAGATGCCCGGCCACCAGGGCCGCCCCCCGGAGCAGCGGCTCGGGCAGGAAGGGGATGTGATCCAGGAAGACCTGGCTCAGGCACAGCCGGGGCCCGGACCGGGCCGCCATGGCGTTGACCAGCGAAGTGCCCGCCGTCTTCATGATGTGCAGGAAATAGATCTGCTCCTCGCCGGCGGCGGCTGGGCCGCCACGGAGCCGGGCTGCCTCCCGGGACGCCCACAACGCCTGGCCCCGGCCGGCGGCCGGGGACGCCAACCAGGCTAGGGCCGACTCGGGGCTCCACCGCAGGGCGTGGATCAAACCGGCCAGGTCGACCTCGCCCGACTCCAGGGCCCGGAGATGGTGGGCGAGGCCGGCCTCATCGGCAGCCCGACCGAAAAACCCCTGGTACAGGCCATCTATCAGCTCCCGGCTGGTCAGCCGGGCCGGGCCGGGCCTCATGTCCGGGGCGCGCCGGCGGCCACCGTCCGGGCCGCCCGGTACAGGGCCCAGTCCGGCCCGGTCCCATCTTCGGCCACCTCGGGACCGTCCAGCACCACCCGGTCGAAGAGCGCCAGGGCCGCCAGAGCATCTCGCTCCAGATCCTCGGGGCCGGCCCCCTCCGGGCCCGCCTCCAGTAGGGCCTGGAGGGGATGTTCAACATCCAGCCCCCTGCGGCCTGCCTCGGTCTCGGGGGAGTAGTCCAGCCAGGCCCGCCGGCCCGGGTCCATGCGGGAGGCCAGCACCCGGGCCTGAACGCTGGCGTGCGGGCCGACCGGCCGGGCCACCACCAGCACGGACCGGGCCGAGGGGTCGACCAGGGCCCGTCCGGCCACTCCCAAGGGGCCGGCCACGACCGCGGCCCGCTGCCGGATGACGGGAGGGACCCAGACCAGTTGGTCCAGGTCGTAGCCCACCAGCCTGGGGAAGTCGGGAGCGGGACCGAAGGCCAGGCCGGCCCACAGGCCGGAGCCGTCTCCCGCCGTGCCCGCCGGCGGGCAGGCCACGTAGACCTGGCCCGGGGGGACCCGCTGCTCCCAGAGGGCTGGACCGGCGCCGGCGGCCAGGGGCGCCCGCCAGGAGTTGTCCACCGCCTCGGCCGAGGTGTGGACCGCTCTTACCACCTCGTCCACCGCCACCCCCCGGCCCAGGGCCCGGACGTAGAACCGCCGGCTGGGGGCATCGGCCGGGCGCAGGAGTACCGATCGGAACAGGGCGTCGACCACGTCTCCGGTGGGCCACTGCCCGCCCAGGTGACGGGCCAGGAGCCGTTTCCAGACGCCGGCGGTCATCCCGGAAATCTACGGGCGGGCCCGGGCGGCCCGGCCGGCCACCAGGACTTCGGTGGACGACCGCAAGTTTCTCCCGCCCGGGCCGTTTCCAATGCGACCGGCTGGCCCGACCTGGTTGGGTATCTCCGGCATCGACCCCCCAGCGCGGCCACTACCACTCCCAGCGGTCGCCTGGTGGCGGCGGGCTCGGCGGCCCGCTTTCCGGGGCGGCCCGGGTGTTCGTCCCCAGCGGACACCCGGGCTCCCGGGCTCACTCCCCGCTGCCGAAGTAGCCGGCGTCCCCGTAGGTGAAGACGCCGCCATCGGCGGCGGCCAGCCAGTAGCCGGCCCCGTCGGGGGTGGCGACCATGCCCACGATGGGTCGCACCAGCGGGGTGGCGCCCGCCGAGCCGTGGAAGGCGGCGTCCCCGAAGCTGAAGATGCCGCCATCGGATGCGACCAGCCAGTAGCCCTTGCCATCCGGGGTGGGGGCCATGCCCACTATCGGTTTGTTGAGGACCTCGGCGCCGGTCGAACCGTGGAAGGCGGCGTCCCCGAAGCTGAAGATGCCGCCATCGGATGCGACCAGCCAGTAGCCCTTGCCATCCGGAGTGGCGGCCATCCCTACTATCGGTTTATTCAGCCGCTCGGCCCCGGTCGAGCCATAAAAGGCGGCGTCCCCGAAGGTGAAGATGCCCCCGTCGGAGGCGTCGAGCCAGTAGCCCTTACCGTCGGCGGTGGGAGCCATGCCCACTATGGGTCTATTGAGCCGCTCGGCCCCGGTCGAGCCATAGAAGGCGGCGTCCCCGAAGCTGAAGATGCCCCCGTCGGAGGCGTCGAGCCAGTAGCCCTTGCCGTCCGGGGTGGCGGCCATGCCGACCACCGGTCGGGTCAGCGAGGAGGTAACCGATCCGAGAGCGACCGCATCCCCGTGGGCGCCAACCCGGCCGTCGGTCGCTCCCAGCCAGTAGCCCTTACCGGTGCTGGTGCGGGCCAGGGCCACGGTGACCGGAGTGGGGATGGCCCCGGTGGCCTGCGGGTCGTGGCGGAACATGGGCCAGGAAAGGGAACCGATGGAGGCTCCGGTCTTCACCTCGTAGTGGAATATCTCCCCCGTACCCGTGGGGGAGGCCGCCCCGGCCGAGCCGGCGATGGTTATCCCGATGGTCCCGTTGGTGTCCTGGGTCACCAAAGCGGCGTTCTGCATACCGATGCTGTTGGCCAGGTCGGCCACCTGGTCACCGGTCTTGCCGTCATAGATGCGCAGTCCGGCTCCGGTCGGCACCAGCACGTCCTCGTAACCACCGCCGGTCAGATCGGCGGTGGTGGGGTTACCGAAGACGGCGTCGGGAGCGGCCGTTTCCCACAGCTTGTTGCCGGCGCCGTCGAAGGCCCATACGTCACCGCACTGGCTGCAGCCGGTCGTGCCGCTGGTGGCTTCGACCACGTCTTCACGGCCGTTGCCCTCGAGGTCCCCGAGAGCGGGTGAGGGCCGGGTGTATCCCCCGAGATCCTGGCTCCAGAGCACATTGCCCTGGCTGTTCAAGACGAAGAGCCTGGTCGAGTCGGCCGGGTGAGCCCCCTGCTGGGCCCAGTAGAACCCGGTGCCCACAGCGATGTCCGGGGTGCCGTTGCCGCTCAGGTCCCCGACGGCGGGAGAGGAGGTCAACACCTCGTCGAAGTTGTGGTACCAGATGAGTTGGCCGGAGCCGTTGACGGCGTAGAGCACGCCGCCCTGTTGCACGGTGCGGGCGTTGGTCCCGGTGAAGTTGACTCCCGGGCTCGAGTCGCCCCCGGTGACCACGTCCAACGAGCCGTTGCCGGCCAGGTCGACCAGGGAGGGCGAGGAGAACACGGTGTCGTTGGTGCGGAAGGGCCAGCCCGGATTGACCCCTCCGGTGACCGTGTTCATGGAGTAGGCGTCCAGGCCCAGGGAGCCGGCGGTGGCATCGGGGACGCCGTCCCCGTTGATGTCGCCCACCGCCATGGTGGAGTACACGGCCCCCGAGGCCTGGTTCGGATCCTTGGCCGCCACCTTCCAGCGCTTGTTACCGGCATGGTCGAAGGACACGTAGTCACCACCCGGGCCGTTGTAGCTGCCCGAGCCGATGAAGACGTCGTCCAGCCCGCTGCCGTCCACGCTGTCCAGCGAAGGAGTGGAGTCGATCTCGTGGCCGGTGGCCACCGGCCAGCCGGTCACCGCGCTGCCGTCAGAGAGATGGAAGGCATAGGCCGAACCGTTGAGTGAGCCGACCACCGCACTGGTCCCGGCTGAGTCCAGGGTGGCCGGCATCGGAGACGAGGCCCGGAAGTCCACCCCGGGCAGGGTCTTGGACCAGACCAGGGTGACGTTGAGGGCCGGGGTAGCGGCCTGGGCCGGGCGCTGCGCACCCGGAGCCAAGCCCAAGCCGGCCAGCGCGCCCAGCCCGGCCACCGCGGCGATGGCCCTGACTCCCGGCCACCATCTCATGGGTCAGCCGACCTCGGCCGTAGGCGCCACGAATTGGGCATTGTAGAGGTTGGCGTAGGCGCCGCCGGCGGCCAGGAGATCCTCGTGGTTGCCCTTCTCCACGATCCGGCCCTCCTCCATGACCAGGATCACGTCGGCGTCCCGGATAGTCGAGAGCCGGTGGGCGATGACGAAGCTGGTCCGGTCCCGGCGCAGCGCCGCCATGGCCCGCTGGATGAGGACCTCGGTGCGGGTGTCCACCGAGCTGGTGGCCTCGTCCAGGATGAGGATGGCCGGGTCGGCCAGGAAGGCCCGGGCGATGGTCAGCAGCTGCTTCTCCCCGGCGCTGACGGTGGTCTCATCATCATCGATGAGAGTGTCGTAGCCCTCGGGCAGGGAGTGGACGAAGCGGTCCACATAGGTGGCCTGGCCGGCCTCGAGGAGCTTCTCCTCGGTGGCGTCGGGGTTACCGAAAGCCAGGTTCTCCCGGATCGTCCCACCGAACAGCCAGGTGTCCTGCAGGACCATGCCGATGGAGGAGCGCAGCTCGGATCGGGACAGGTCAGTGATGTCCAGACCGTCGAGCAGGATGCGCCCGGCGTCGAGCTCGTAGAAGCGCATGATCAGATTGACCAGCGTCGTCTTACCGGCTCCGGTCGGCCCGACTATGGCCACGGTGCTGCCGGGCTCGGCCACCAGGGACAAGTCGGTGATGAGCGGGCGGTTGGGGTCGTAGGAGAAGGAGATGTCGTCGAACTCGACTCGGCCCCGGATGGGATCAGGCAGGGAGGCGACCGCCGTGTCCGGCTCCTGCTCCTCGGCGTCGAGCAGCTCGAAGACCCGCTCGGCCGAGGCGATGCCGGATTGGAGCATATTGATCATGGAGGCGATCTGAGTCAGCGGCTGGCTGAACTGGCGCGAGTACTGGATGAAGGCCTGGACGTCGCCGATGGTTATGGCCCCCGCCGCCACCCGCAGACCGCCGACCACCGCAATGGCGACGAAGTTCAGGTTCCCGATCAGCATCATGGCCGGCTGGACCACGCTGGAGGTGAACTGGGCCCCGAAGCTGGCCCGGAACAGCTCCTCGTTGGTCTGGCGGAACCGCTCCTCGACCTCGGGCTGGCGGCCGAAGGCCTTTACGATGTTGTGACCGGTGAAG
>DATLUK010000148.1:0-6138 GCA_035533195.1 Acidimicrobiales bacterium
CGATCTGCAGTCCGGAGCCCGCATACCGGGCACCGAGGACCTGGGCTCGACCCAGGCCGGCTTTGCCACTCAGCAGTTCATCGCCTCCCTGGTGCCCAAGCTGCGCTCCATGCGCCAGCCGGTCATAGCCGCCGTCAACGGGCCTGCCGCCGGCGGTGGTCTGGCCCTCGCCCTGGCCTCCGACGTCAGGCTGGCCGCCCAGTCGGCGCGCTTCAACGTGGCCTTCGTCCGCCTGGGCGTCTCCGGCTGTGACATCGGCGTCAGCTGGCTGCTGCCCCGGCTCATCGGGGCCTCGGCCGCTTTCGAGCTGATGCTGACCGGGCGGATCATCCCCGCGGATGAGGCCCTGCGCATCCAACTGGTCAGCAGGGTGGTGCCCGATGGCCAGGTCCTCGACGCCGCCCTGGAGGTGGCCGATGAGATCCTCGCCAACAGCCCCATGGGTGTGTGGATGACCAAAGAGGTCATGTGGAGCCAGTTGGAGATCGGCTCCCTTCAGGCCGGCATCGACCTGGAGAACCGGACCCAGATCATGTGCTCGACCACGGGAGAGCTGGCTGAGGCCATGGCCGCCTTCGTGGAGAAGAGGCCGGCCCGCTTCCACACCTGATCGGGACCCAATTCGGGGCACCCGGCCTAAAGGGGTCCCCCGAGGGGGATAATGGAATCCATGAGCGAAGTCGTCAAAGCCTTGAGTTCCTCCGTGTCCCGACTCCATGACATGGTGGTGAAGATGGACGACGCCGCCCTGGTGGCGCAGTCCTACGACACGGAATGGACCAACGCCAACGTGCTGTCCCACATCGGCTCGGGGGCCGTGATCATGGGCCGCAGGTTGGAGGACGTGGCCGCCGGACGGGATACGCCGGAGGACTTCAACCAGAGCGTGTGGGACGAGTGGAATGCCAAGTCGCCCCGGGATCAGGCCGACACCGCCCTGGTCACTGACGCCCGCTTCCTGGACATCGCCGAGCGGATGAGCGAGGACGAGAGGGGCCGGGTCAAGGTCTCCATGGGCCCCAGAGCCCTCGACTTCGACTCCTTCATCGGCCTGAGGCTCAACGAGCACGCCCTTCACACCTGGGACATCGAGGTCATGGGCGACGCTTCTATGGGCCTGACCGATGAGGTAGCGGCCCAGGTGATCGACCGGCTGGAGATGATCGCCCGCTTCACGGCCAAGCCCACCGGGTCCGAGCGGGTCGTCACCGTCCGCACCAGTGCACCAGAGCGGCTGTTCACCATCAGCCTGTCGGCCGATCGGGTCGACTTCGCCCCCGGAGCGGCCGTCGGCGCCGCCGATGGGGCCGCCGACCTCGAGCTTTCCGCCGAGGCCTTCGTCCGACTCGTCTACGGCCGCCTCGACGCCGATCACACCCCGGCCTTCAAGGGCTCCGAGGACCTGCTGGCCGAGCTGCGCCGGGTCTACCCCGGCCCGTAGCCGGAGGGAGTTCTAGCGGCCGGGGGTTCGGGGTCCCGGGGCAAGCCGAGGAGGCGCTCGGCTATGACGTTGCGCTGGATCTCGCTGGTGCCACCCGCGATGGTCAGGCAGCGGTTGGCCAGAAAGCCGTAGCTCCACTGGGCCCCGGTGCCATCGGTGGCGGCGCCGTCGGCGCCGAGCAGAGAAAGGCCCAGCTCCTGGGTCCGTTGGTCGTGTTCGGCCGATAGGAGCTTGCGGACACTGGCTTCCGGGCCGGGCTCGGCTCCGCCCAGGGCCCGGCTGGCCGAGCGCTGGCCCAGGACGGCCACGGTGTGGGCCTCGGCTACCAAGGCCCCGACGGCGTCGGCGGTCACCGGGTCGATCCCGCGCCTAGGGGCGTCAGCGGCGCGGTGGTCGGCGCCAGCCGACACCTGTCCGGCCACCAGGGCCAGGAGCCCTTCCAGCCCGCCGCCGAAGGAGGCGCCCGAGCCCATGGCCACCCGCTCGTTGGCCAGGGTGGTGCGGGCCAGGCCCCAGCCCCGGTTGACGCCCCCGACCACGCAGTCATCGGGGACGAAGACGTCATCCAGGAAGATCTCGTTGAACAGGGCCAGGCCGGTCATCTCCCGCAGGGGGCGGATGTCGATGCCGGGGGTCTTCATGTCCAGTGCGAACCAGGTGATCCCGGCGTGGCGGTCGGCGTCGGGGTCGGTCCGGGCCAGCAGCATGCCCCAGTCGGCCTCGGCGGCCATGGAGGTCCACACCTTCTGGCCGCTGATCAGCCAGCCGCCCTCGGCCGGCTCGGCCCGGGTGGAAAGGGCGGCCAGGTCCGATCCCGCCCCCGGTTCGGAGAAGAGCTGGCACCAATTGATCTCGCCCATGAGCGTGGGGCGGACCCACCGCTCCTGCTGCTCGGCCGTGCCGTGGACCACGATGGTCGGTGCGGCCCAGGCGCCGATGTTGAGTCCGGGGCGACGGATATGGACGCGGGCCAGCTCTTCCTCGATGACCAGCTGTTCGGCCGCTCCCGCCCCGATGCCCCAGGGGGCCGGCCAATGGGGGACCAGGTAGCCCTTCTCCACCAGCCGGCCGCGGCGTTCGGGCCGGGGCCGGCCGGCGATGGCCTCCGCCTCGGCGCGCACCTCCTCCCGGAACTGCTCCGCGCCGGGGGGCAGGTCGAGGGACAGATGCCGACGGACCCCGTCCACGGCGGCGGCGGCGGCCCGGGCTCGCCAGGGGGTCGGTCCCCCCATGAGGGCCCGCAGAGACGTGGCCCGGCGAAGGTACCGGTGGGCATCGTGTTCCCATGTGAACCCGATGCCGCCGAGCACCTGGATGCAGTCCTTGGCCACCCGGAAGAAGGACTCGGGTGCCACCGCTCCGGCTATGTCGGCGGACAATCGGGCCTCCGCCCCGCCGCCCGCCCTCAGGGCGCCGTCGGCGAGGGCCCGGTCCATGGCGCCGGCGGCCTCCCAGGCCGTCGCCCGGGCCGACTCCGTCGCCACCAGCATGTCGGCGCAGCGGTGCTTCACCCCCTGGAACTGGCCGATGGGGCGGCCGAACTGCTGGCGGACCCGGGCCCAATCGGCGGCGGTGTCCACGCACCAGCCGGCCCCGCCGGCCGCCTCGGCCGCTACCAGGACGGCCAGGTAGGCCCGGACGGCAGCGTCGGACAGGCCCAGGAGTTGGGCGTCGGGTGCAACCCGGGCCCCGTCGGCCGTCATCTCGGCGCCCCGCCGGGTCAGATCCAGACTGGGCAGCTCCACTCTCTGGAGGCTCTGGGCCGGTATGGCGCACCAGATGCGGGCCGAGGCCGTGTTCACCGGCGCCACCAGCCAGCCGGCCAGCCCGCCTCCCATCACCGGGCGGAGCGTGCCGGACACCCTCAGGACGCCGTCGGGGTCGGGCTCTTCAGAGGCCTGGAGGGCGCCGTTGGCGGGGAAGGCCACCGCTCCGGCTGCCTCACCTGAGGCGAGGGAGGGCAGCAGGGACGCCGACAGGGCGGGGGAGGCCCCCAGGGCGATCAGGCCGGCGGCGGCCATGCTGGGCAGGAAGGGGCCGGGGGCACCGGCCCGGCCCAGCTCTTCGAGTACCACTGCCACCTCGGCCAGGCCGAAGCCTCCGCCGCCGTACTTCTCGGGCAGGTGCAGGCCGAGCCAGCCCAGGCCAGCCCACTCCGCCCAGAACGCAGGCAGGGCCTCGGTTCCGGCGTCTTCGTCCAGGCCGGCCCGGGCCACTGCCGGGGGACAGCGGTTCTCCAGGAAGCGGCGGACGGCCCGGCTCAACTCGACGTGCTCGGGACTGATGGCGATGCTCACAGCGCAGATCGTTCCAGACGATCAAATTCAGAGCCGATGGATTCGGAGTCCATGGACATGGTCATTGCGCAGACCGTTCCACAAAGCATCGAAAACGCTCGGCCGAGGCTCTCGCTCCGGAGTCGTCCGGCTGCACCACGTGGTCGGTGGCCACCCACCGGGCCGCCTCGGCCAGGTCGGTGTCGGCCCCCACGGCCAAGCGGGCCATGAAGGCTGCCCCCAGGGCGGCCGTTTCCGGCACGGCGCTGACGTGGACGGGCACGGCGTTGGTGTCGGCCAGGGCCTGCATCCAGCCGGCCATCCGGGTGCCCCCTCCGGTGGCCACCAGCCGCCGGGGCGTGACCCCGGCCAGCTCGACCAGGCGCCGGACCACGAAACCCGAGGCTTCCCAAGCCGCCCGGCGCAGAGCGGCCGGTCCGTGGGTCAGGTCGAGACCGTGCAGGGACGCCCGAAGGGACGGATCGTGGTGGGGGACCCGCTCACCGCGGATGTAAGGGACCCAGACCGGCACGTTGGCCACGTCGTAACGGGCATCGGGGCGGGACCGGGCTATGACCCGGCCGGCCCAGTCGAGGAAGAGCCCGCCGGCGTTGCTGGCCCCGCCGGCCAGCATCGTCTTCATGTCCGGGTGGGGGATGCTCCAAATCCCCGGGATCTCCTTCCACTCCGGCAGGACGGCCCACACGATGAGGGTGGTACCGCAGATGACATGGACGTCACCAGGTTGGATGGCTCCGGCCACCAGCTGTTCACAGAGGCCGTCCACTGAACCCGTGGCGATGACCGGCCCGGATCGGTCCACCCGGCCTATGGCGGCGCCGGGCGCCTCCACGCCGGGCATCTGGTCGGGGCGGGCACCGCAGGTCGCCCCCACCGCCGCGTCCCAGCCGTCGGGACCGAACATCGGAGAGGCGGTAAAGGCCACTCCATAATCCACGACCGCCTCTCCCCCCAGGGCCCGGCTGGCGACGGCGGTGGCCGGCCAGTAGCCGTGGGCGTCCGGCGCCGACTCCGACATCCACCGCAGCATGGGGATGATCGAGCCGTCACCCCCAGGGCCCAGATGGGCCAGATCGGTCATTCCCCGGCTGTCCCCGTAGAGCAGGCCAGGGGCGATGGCCCGTCCGGCCCGGTCCACGGCGGTGAGGGAGGGGACCATCGAACAGACGGCCAGCGCATCGACATGGGTCGGCGCCAGCGCGGCCAGGGCTCGGCGCGGACCCCGCCTCCAGGCCTGGTTGGCGTCGTGCTCGAGGCGGTCCGGCTGGGGGACGACCACCCGATGGGGAATGCGGGCGCGGCCCACCACCCGGCCGTGGTCATCCACGGCCACGGCCTTTACCGACGTGGTGCCGATGTCCACCCCGGCCGTGACCGTCATGGTCCCGTCCCCGAACATGACACGAGCGTCACAGTAGGCCATCATGTCCCCGGTGAACCCCCCGGATCGACCCCGTGCGCTCATCACCGCGCCGCTGAGGGGTGAGGGGATGGAACGCATCCGCCGCCACCTCGACGTGGTGGCCTACGAGCCCTGGATCGACCAGCAGCCCCTGCGCATGTACTCCTCCGCCGAGTTGGCCGAGCGCATAAGGGCCGACAGGGCCGAAGTGGTCATAGTCGAATCGGACTCGTGCAAAGGCCCGGTGTTCGAACTGGATCCGCCGCTGCGCCTGCTGGCGGTGACCCGGGGGGATCCAAACAACGTCGACCTGGCGGCCGCCACCGCCGCCGGGGTCCCGGTGGTGCACTGCCCGGGGCGCAACGCAGATGCCGTGGCCGAGATCGGTGTCGCTTTGCTCTTTGCCGTGGCCCGCCACGTGGTGCGCGCCGATGATGAAGTGCGGGCGGGGGACACATACAAGGGCGGCACCATCCCCTACCAGCGCTTCCGGGCCTGGGAGCTGGCCGGGCGCACGACCGGGCTGATCGGGCTGGGGGCGGTGGCCCGGGCCCTGCGCTGGCGCCTGCAGGGTCTGGGCATGCAGGTCATCGCTTATGACCCTTACAACTCCGAGGCGGACGTGTCCCTGGAAGAGCTCTTCGCCCGTTCCGACGTGGTGTCCATGCACGCCCCGGTCACCGAGGAGACCAGGGGGATGATCGGCGCCGAGCAGTTCGCCCGGATGAAGGAGGGGGTGTTGTTCGTCAACACCGCCCGGGCCGATCTGCACGACACCGACGCCCTGGTGGGCGCCTTGGAGTCGGGCCACATCGGCGGCGCGGGGCTGGACCACTTCGTCGGGGAGAACCTGGCCCCCGACCATCCGCTGTGTTCCATGGGCAACGTGGTGCTCACGCCGCACATCGGCGGGGCCACCTACGACACCGAAGCCCGCCAGGCCACCATGGTGGCCGATGATCTCGAGAAGATTCTGGCCGGGGACAAGCCGAGCTATG
>DATLUK010000149.1:0-2893 GCA_035533195.1 Acidimicrobiales bacterium
CGACGGAACGGACGGAAAGGTGGCCGGGATGGCCATCCCCAACGTCAGCCAGCAGCAGAGTCCGGATGAGGTCACCCGCCTCCGCTCCGACGGCCTCAACACCATCTCACTGTTCGTGTGGTGGGTCATGCAGAAGCAGAACTCGAACACGGTGCAGCCCGACTACCAGAGCGGCCTGACCGAGACCGACGCCGATCTCGAGTTACAGATGGAAGCCAGCATCCGCGACGGCATGCACGTCATCCTGGTGCCGATCTTCTATTGCCTGAGTTGTGAGGGAGGTTGGCGGGGAACGATCACCCCCTCGGACCCCTCCTTGTGGTGGCAGTCCTACCAGAGCTTCATCAACCACTACGCCGGCATAGCCCAGGCCTATGGCGCCACCACCCTTTTCGTGGGCTCCGAGATGACCTCCATGGAGCAGTACACGGCCCAGTGGGAGCAGGTGATCAGCGTGACCCGGACCCACTTCAGCGGGCAGATTGGCTACGAGGAGAACTGGGACGTCCTCGGCCAGGCCAAGTTCCTCTCCCATGTGGACCTGGTCGGGATATCGGCTTACTTCCCGCTTGATGACGGCACCTCCCCCGCCCTGTCCGACATCCTGGCCGACTGGACGGATAGCCATGCTTCCGCCACAGCCGGGCAGAACTGGGTCAAGGAGGTCTCCAACCTGGCCCACTCCACCGGTAAGCCGATCCTGTTCGGGGAGGTCGGCTACATGTCCGGGGACCACGCCGCCCGCCAGCCCTTCCTCAACTACCTCGACACCACCAACTGGCAGCTGCAGTCGGACCTCTACCAGGCCGTGCTGGAGACCTTCTCCGGGAAGTCGTGGTGGGACGGGGTGGTGTGGTGGGAGTGGTTCCTGACCAGTGACACCACCTCGGACAACGATCGCTCCCCTCGGGCCAAGACCGCCGAGGAGATGCTCAGGTACTGGTACGCCAAGGGCGAGCGGCCGGCCAACCCGGATACCCCGCTGGTGTACTCCCTGCCCCAGTACAGCCCCGATGATGCCGAGGTTCCCCGCCCGTCCCCATCTGCCCCAGGCTCATCAGGAGGTGTCAACTCGAGACCCGGCGCCGCATCAACGCCCGGCGGCCCAACCGCCCCGGGCGCCGGTCGGCCCGCCGGGACCAAAGCCCAGAGCCGCGGCGCGGCCGCTGCCGCGGCCGGTGGGCCGTCCACCGCCGGCCCGGCGGGATCGGGCGCCAGCGCCTCCAAGGCGCCGGGCACGGGCACCGCCGTACTCAGCGGCCCCGGCCGCGGCACCACCATCCTGGCCAGCGTCGCCCTGGTGGTCGTCATCTTTGCCCTGGCCGTTCTCGGCTTCTTGCGCCGACCCACCACCGCGTCTCCGCCGCCCTCTCAGGGATAGGTCCGCTGACGCGGACCGCCCCACCCCCGAGGGCGGCGGGCCGGTTGATGCTCTAGTTCCGCGGACCCGCCGAAGCGGGTCGGTGATCAGGCCAGACGCTCGATGATCATGGCCATGGCCATGCCACCGGCGGCGCACATGGTCTCCAGGCCGATGCTCTTGTCCAGGGTCTGAAGGTCATTGATGAGGGTGGTCATGATGCGGGCTCCGGTCATGCCGAAAGGATGGCCAAGCGCGATGGCCCCACCGTGGGGGTTCAGCTGGGTCTGGATATCGACCCCCGTCTCCCGACAGACCGGGAGTACCTGGGCGGCAAAGGCCTCGTTGAGCTCGACCACATCCACGTCGTTGATCTTCATGCCCGCCCGGGCCAGGGCCTTCGGGATGGCATCGATGGGGGCGACACCCATGATCTCGGGCTCATTGCCGCTGACGGCCGACGCCACGATCCGGGCGAGGGGCTTGATCCCGAGCTCATCGGCCTTCGCCCTACTCATCACCATTACGGCGGCGGCGCCGTCGTTGAGCGGACAGGAGTTACCGGCGGTCACGGTTCCGCCCTCGGGCTTGAAGACCGCCTTCAGGTTGGCCAGTGCCTCCAGGGTGGTGCCCGGACGGGGACAGTCGTCCTGGCTGACCACCGTGCCGTCCTCTTTGGTGATGGGGGTGATCTCCCGCTCGAAGAAGCCGGCAGCCTGGGCGGCTACAGCCCGGTCCTGGCTGAGCTTGGCAAAAGCGTCCTGATCCTCCCGGCTCACGCTGAACCGCTCGGCCACGTTCTCCGCCGTCATTCCCATCGGGATGTAGACGAAGGGGAATCCCTCCCGGCCGAGGAGCTTGGGATTGAGCCCGCCGGGGCCGATCCCGCCGCCTCGGCGGGCGGCGCCGTTGTCACCCTCAGGGGCGGGGGGAACGGAGCTCTTCTCCACCCCGGCGGCGATGAAGATTTCGCCCTCTCCGGCGGCAATGGCATGCGCCGCCGAGCGCACCGACTGGAGGCTCGAGGCGCAGAAGCGATTGATGGTCAGGCCCGGAACGGTGTTGGGGAACTTGGCCAGCAGCCCGGCGGTGCGGGCGATGCTGAAGCCGGTCTCGCCCGATTGGGCGACGTTGCCGCAGATGATGTCGACCACCTGGTCCTTGCCGACCTGGGGAACCTTGTCCATGAGGGCATTGAGGATGGTGGCCATGAGCTCGTCGGCCCGCACATCGACCAGGGACCCCTTGTTGGCCCGCCCGATAGGGCTGCGGGCGGTCCCGACTATGACGGCTTCGTTGCGATCGGGCATTGTCAGATTTCCCCTCCGGTTGCTTGAGGGGGCCAGGATACGGGCTGGCTCAGGCTCTCGTCCCATCCGCCGCCCCGGCGTCGCGGCTGCGTTGCCAGAGGGCGGCCATCTCCTCGGGTTTCATGGCCGCCAGGTCCTCTTCCTTGAGGTCGGCCATGCCCGGCGGCATGGGGAACCGGCCCGTCGTGCGCAGTAGGGCCTCCTGGGCCAGCGAGGCCACCAG
>DATLUK010000150.1:0-2303 GCA_035533195.1 Acidimicrobiales bacterium
CAGCGTCATGGCCCGGGATGACGGGTGGCTGGCCGAGCACATGCTCATCCTCAAGCTGGTCTCCCCGGCCGGGGAGACCAGGTACATCACCGGGGCCTTCCCCTCCGCCTGCGGCAAGACCAACCTGGCCATGCTGGTTCCCACCTTGCCGGGCTGGAAGGTCGAGACGGTGGGCGACGACATCTGCTGGATGAAGTTCGGGCCCGACGGCCGCCTGTATGCCATCAACCCGGAATCCGGCTTCTTCGGCGTCGCCCCCGGCACGTCGGAGAAGACCAACCCCAACGCCCTGTTGACCCTGGATGCCAACTGCATCTTCACCAACACCGCCCTGACCGATGACGGGGACGTCTGGTGGGAGGGCCTCACCGACGCCGCCCCCGGCCACCTGACCGACTGGAAGGGCAACGACTGGACGCCCGAAGCGGGCACGCCGGCGGCCCATCCGAACGCCCGCTTCACCGCCCCGGCCAGTCAGGATCCGGCCATTGCCCCCGAGTGGGAGGACCCGACCGGGGTTCCCATCTCCGCCGTGCTCTTCGGCGGCCGCCGGGGAAGCGTGGTTCCCCTGGTCTGGGAAGCCTTCGACTGGCAGCATGGTGTCTTCCTGGGCTCCATCATGGCCTCGGAAACCACCGCCGCCGCGGCTGGGGCGGTGGGCAACCTGCGCCGGGATCCCTTCGCCATGCTGCCCTTCTGCGGGTACAACATGGCCGACTACTTCGGGCACTGGCTGAAGATCGGAGCCGAGGCGTCCGACCCCGCCGTGCTGCCCCGCATCTTCTACGTCAACTGGTTCCGCAAGGCCGAGGACGGCCGCTGGTTGTGGCCCGGCTACGGGGACAACAGCCGGGTCCTGGAGTGGATCTTCGAGCGGGTGGCCGGGCGGGGGGAAGCCGTCGATACCCCCATCGGCCGCGTGCCGGCGCCGGGGGCCATCGACATCTCGGGCATGGACATCACCTCCGAGGACATGGCCGCCCTGCTGGCGGTGGAAGCCGCCGAGTGGCGGGCCGAGGTGCCCCTCATCCAGGAGCACTTCGAGCGCTTCGGGGACCGCCTCCCCGATGCCTTGCGGGATGAACTGACCGCGCTGGAGAAGCGCCTGGCCGGCTGAGGCTGGGCGCGTGGCGGGGCCGGGATAGCCCGGCCCCGCATGAAGCTCGTTCGGTTCGGACCGGGAGGCTCTTGAAGCGCCCGGCCAGCCGTCAATTGGCTGCGGACACCTGCCCGCTCTCGGCGTCGGCCACGGCCTGTACAGCCGCCACCGCTTCGGCCTGGGCCTCGGCGGCCACGTCAACCAAGTCGACTATCTCGGCGTCGCTGAAGCCCGCCATCTCCCGGAAGCGGCGAGCAAGGTGAACGGGGTTCTCCTCGCTCTCGCCGCGGAACCCGCCGAGGCTGAACAGCTTGTCCACCGTGCGCTGGAACTCGAGGGCCCGGGCCCGGCGGTCGGGATCATCGGCGGTGATGCGGCGAAGCCAGTCGGATCCCATCTTCACATGGGTGACCTCATCGGCCAGCATCCAGTCCTCGCAGAAGGCCAGGATCGGATCGGACATGTAGTCACCGAAGTCCCGCATGGTATTGAAGACGTCGATGGCCAGACCCTCCAGGGCCCGGTTGACGCCGGTCAGGCGCAGGATGGGGTCGGCGTTGCACGCCGCTTCGAACAGGAAGACCTGCTCGGAGTATTCCCCGACCGATGAGCCCATGTGCTCGTTAAGCTTGACGGAGATCTCGACGTGGCGGGCCTCGTCCCAGCACTGCCTGGCCATGTCCAGCTTGAGGGCGTAGGGCACCTCGTCCGAGCCGGTGCCGATCTCGAAGTCGTAGCAGGTGCGCCCGGCGCCTTCGAGGGCCTGGATCTCGCCCATGAATATCCCGTGCATGAGCTGGCGAGCCGAATCGGGCGCCTGCTCATCGGTGGGGACGAAGGGGTTGGCGTCCTCCCGGCTCAGCTGGGCGACGTTCCTGGGGTCGAAGATGGCGTCCTCGATCCGGGTCCGCACAAATCGCGAGTCCCGGGCCAGATCATCGACGGTGAGCATCTTCTTCATCGAGACTCTCCCTTTCACCACGGCGGGTGCTTCGACTCACCAGCGCCGGGCGCCGCGAGGCACTCGGCAGGGCTGGCGATTTTCGAAGATCCTACCTCACAGCGCCGCTTCCAATACCTCTCGGAGCTCCTCCTCGCCCGCCGGACGGGGGTTGGACCTGATCGCCTGGCTGGACTGGCTGGCCCGGAGAACGCCTTCGATGTCCTCCTCGGTGACCCCGGCTTCGGAAAGGCGTCCGGGCAG
>DATLUK010000151.1:0-3398 GCA_035533195.1 Acidimicrobiales bacterium
AAGGTGGTCATCGAGCGGGGACTGCTCGAATGCGACTTCGGGGCGTGGACGGGCGGTGCCCTCAAGGAGCTGTACAAGAAGCCGGAGTGGCGCACCGTCCAGCGCTGGCCCAGCGGGTTCCGCTTTCCGGAGGGTGAGTCCTTCAGCGAGATGCAAACCCGCATGTCCGACGCCCTGCGCCGCCTCTGCGCCGCCCACCCCGGCCAGCGGGTCGTCTGCGTTTCTCATGCCGATCCCATCAAGGCGGCGGTGGCCGACGCCCTCGGCACCCATCTCGACCTGTTCCAACGGATCGTGATCAGCCCCTGTTCCATCACGGCCATCCAGTACTCCGAGGGTGGCCCAGCCGTGCTCACCGTCAACTCGGTGGGCGCCCTCCAGGAGCTCAAGCCTTCATGAGCGAGTCGTTCGATCTGGGTCCCCTGGACCACATCACCGTCGGCACTGTCGGCCAGCCCGGCCAGAGGGTCTTCCTTCTCCAGGCCCGGCGGGGCACCGACTTGGTCACCCTCAAGGTGGAGAAGGGTCAGGTGGCCGCTCTAGCCCAGTACCTGGCCGAGGTCATCGAGGCGGCCGGCCATCCCGGCGCCCTGCCGACCGACCTGGACCTGATCCCTCCCTATGAGCCCAGCTGGGCGGTCGGGACCCTGGGCGTCAGCTACGACGAGGACGCCGGCACCGTGATCATCGTGGCCGAGGAGGCCGTGGCCGAGGATGAGCCCGGGGCCATCGCCCGTCTCGAGGCATCCCTGGAGCAGGTGGCCGCCTTGGCCATCCACGGCGTCCGCCTGGTCGAATCGGGCCGGCCACCCTGCCCGCTGTGCGGCTACCCCCTCAATCCGGACGGACACGACTGTCCCCGGACCAACGGACACCGCCCCCCGGCCCTGTGACCGACCAGCCGCCCGAAAGCCCGGCGGCACCCACCCCCACGGTGGCCGAGGGCAGGGCCGCCCTGGCCCCGGTACCCGAATACCTGGACATCCTGAGCACCGGGGAGATAGAGGTGGAGGGGCGCATGCCCTGGAGCTCCAACGGGACCTTCCTGGTCTCGGTGACCCGGGGCGAGGACACCCTCGGCGCCATCTACAAGCCGGGCCGGGGCGAGCGCCCCCTGTGGGACTTCCCGGGCGGGCTGTTCCGCCGGGAGGTGGCCGCTTTCGAACTCTCCCGCCATCTGGGCTGGGGACTGGTGCCCGAAACCGTCCTGCGCCATGACGGGCCGTTCGGGACCGGATCGTTGCAACGCTTCATCGAGGCTGACTTCGCCGAGCACTACTTCACCTTGATGGAGCATCCCGTCCACCACCCCCGCCTGCGGGAGATGGCCACCCTCGACCTGCTGCTCAACAGCGCCGATCGCAAGGGTGGGCACTGCCTGATCGGGGAATGCCGCCTCTGGGGCATCGATAACGGTCTGTCCTTCCACGACGAACCGAAGCTGCGCACCGTCATCTGGGAATTTGCCGGGGAAGAGGTGCCGCCTCACCTGCTCGGTCACATCGAAGACGTGGCCACCGCTGCCCCGTCCGGCCTGGCCGGGCTGCTCGAGGACTACGAGATGGAGGCGTTGATGGCCCGGGCCCGGCTCATATTGGAGCGGCCCTACTTCCCCTCACCGCATCCCGACCGGCGCCCCTACCCCTGGCCCCTGGTCTGACCCGCCTCCCACGGCACGTCCAGCTCACTCAGCGTGGCGCGGCGTGAGAGATGCACCTTGAAGACACCCGCCCAGATCTTGAGATCTGTCTTGTGATGGAGAATATTCATTCGTTCCACAATGCATTCGCAATGAAAACCGGGTGTCTTCATGTTGCATGTGTCGGCCGGGGTCACCACTAGTACGGCCTCGGCCGCCAACAGTGACGACGGCCCAATCTGACGGTCTGGCCGCGCCTCAGTGGGGTGACGGCGGGTTCCGCCGGGCTAAATGGCCGGGCCGAGCACCCGATCGGTGTAGGCGTTGGCGAAGCGCCCGTCGGGATCGACCTGGCGGCGGGCGGCTTGGAACTCGTCCCACTTCGGGTAGCGGGGGGCCAGGGTGGCCGCCGTCTGGTAGTGGAGCTTGCCCCAGTGGGGCCTTCCCCCCAGGGCGGAGAAGATGGCCTCGGCGCCGCGGAAGTACTGGTCGTACGGCATGCCCCGGTACATGTGGATGGCGATGTAACAGCTCTGGCGACCGCAGGAGGTCGAGAGGGGGATGTCATCGGGGGCGGCCACCCTCACCTCTACCGGAAAGCTGACCATCAGGCCGGCGTCCTCGATGAACTGGCGGAGCTGGTTGAGGGCGGTGGCCAGGTGCTCCCTCGGCAGGCTGTATTCCATCTCGCAGAAGCGCACCATGCGCGGGGAGGTGAAGACCTTGTCGCTGCGGGCCACGTATCGGCGCGTCCCCGAAGAGGGAACGGCGGTGGCCAGGCGGGGTATCCACTGGGGCCGCATCCGGCCCACCCGGCAGACAGCGCCGAAGGCCACGTTTTCCAGGAAGACCTGTTCGTACCACTCCCGGACCCGGCCCCGGCCGCCCACGGGCTCATCGGTGCGGTTGTTGGTCTTGGTCAGCGCCCAGCCCGTGTGGGGCACCCAGTAGAACTCGAAGTGGTCGTTTCCGTCGACCAGCTCATCGATGCCGGCCAGGACGTCATCGACCCGCATGGCCTTCTCCTCTGCCCGCAGGCGGAAGGCGGGGACGCACTGGAGGGTGACACTGGAGAGGATGCCCATGGCCCCGAGGCCGAGCCGGGCGGCGGCAAAGATGCCCGCCTCCTCCTCCGCCGACGCCGACACCACCGAGCCCTCCCCGGTCACCAACTCGAGAGCGGAGACCTGGTGGGCCAGGCCACACAGCTTGGCCCCGGTGCCGTGGGTACCGGTGGAGATGGCTCCGGAGATGGACTGGTAGCCGATGTCACCGAGGTTGGGCATGGCCAGGCCGGCGCCGGAGAGGGCCTCGGACAACGCCGCGATGGTCACCCCGGACTGGACCGTGACCTGCATTCGCTCACGGTCGATATCGAGGATCTGGTCAAAGCCGTCGAGGCGGACCTGTACGCCCGAGGTGCAGGCCACGTCGGTGAAGCTGTGGCCCGATCCCACCGCCTTGACCACCTGGCCGTTGGCGGCAGCGGCTTTGACGGCGGCGGTCAGCTGGGCGAGGGTGGTCGGCCGGCTGATCTCCTCCGGGGCACAGCGCTGGTTACCACCCCAGTTGGTCCAGAGGGTGGCCGGCCGGCGGCGCTGGACGGACGGGGCCGGGGCGGCCACCGGCTCGGCTACTTCTTCGCCTTGATGGCGTCGATCAGCTTGGGCAGCACCTTGTGCACATCGCCCACCACGCCGAGGTCGGCGATGGAGAAGATGGGGGCCTCGGCGTCCTTGTTGATGGCGATGATGTTCTT
>DATLUK010000152.1:0-2539 GCA_035533195.1 Acidimicrobiales bacterium
GGCGAAGGTGTTCACCTGCCCGGTGATGACGACCATGGGCACCGAGTCCATGTAGGCGTCACAGAGCGGGGTGACGATGTTGGTGGCGGCCGGGCCGCTGGTCACCATGGCCACCCCCGGCTTGCCCGTCACGTGGGCGTAGCCCTCGGCCATGTGGCCGGCGCCCTGCTCGTGGCGCACCAGGATGTGGCGGATGGGGCTGTCGATGATGGGGTCGTAGACGGGCAGGATGCAGCCCCCCGGGAGGCCGAACATGACCTCCACGCCTTCCATCTCCAGGCTCTTGATCAGGGCTTGCGCCCCCGTCAGCTTCATTGCTCGCTCCTGCTCCGGTACGACTTGGGGAATACGGACATCTCGGGGAACTCGGAAAATGAAAAGACCTCCCGGTTGGGAGGTCTCGAACGCACGCGCGGTTAGGCGGCGTGCGTCAGGTGATTACTACGAGGTTCAGGCGGGTGAGGGGACGAGTGGTCATCTCGCCTTCGATCTTACACACCGATCACGGTTCTGTCACTGCCCCGCGCTCGGCTCCGGTGACCAGCCGGGCGTACTTGGCCAGAACGCCGGACGTGTACCTGGGGGCGGGCAGGACCCAGGCCTCCCGGCGCCGTTCAATCTCGGCCGGCTCGACCAGAAGATCGACCCGCCGGGAGGGCACGTCGATGCGGATGGTGTCCCCGTCGGCCACGAAGGCGATGGGCCCGCCTTCGACGGCCTCGGGGGCCACGTGGCCCACGCAGAAGCCGTGGGTGCCGCCGCTGAAGCGCCCGTCGGTCAAAAGGGCGCAGTCCGCCCCCCGGCCTGCCCCCTTCATGGCCCCGGTGACGGCCAGCATCTCCCGCATGCCCGGGCCCCCCTTGGGCCCTTCGTAACGGATGACCACCACCGTGTTGGGCTGGATCGACCCGGCCAGGATGGCGGCCATGGCCCCGTCTTCCCCGTCGAAGACCCGGGCGGTGCCCTCGAAGTGGTCCGTGTCGATGCCCGCCACCTTGACCACCGCACCGTTGGGGGCGAGGGAGCCGGTCAGCACCGCTATCCCGCCCTCGGCGTGGATGGGATCGGTGAGCCGGTGGATGACCGAGCCGTCCGGGGCGGGGGGATCGAGGGCGGCCAGATTCTCGGCCAGGGTGCGCCCGGTCACGGTCAGGCAGTCCCCATGCATCAGGCCGGCGTCGAGCAGCTCGCGCATGAGGGCGGGCACGCCGCCCACCCGGTCGATATCGACCATGTGATAGCGGCCGTGGGGCTTGGTGTCGGCGATGTGTGGCACCCGCCGGCCGATGCGGTTGAAGTCCTCCATCTCGAGGTCGACCCGGGCCTCGTGGGCGATGGCCAGGAGGTGCAGCACGGCGTTGGTCGACCCGCCCAGAGCCATGGTGACGGCTATGGCGTTCTCGAAGGCCTCTTTGGTCATGATCCGCCGTGCTGTGATGCCGGCGTCGACCAGGGCGATCACGGCCGTCCCGCTGTCGAAGGCGAACTGGTCCCGTCGGGGATCCACGGCCATGGGCGAGGCGCTGCCGGGCAGGGCCATACCCAGGGCCTCGGATATCGATGCCATGGTGTTGGCCGTGAACATGCCGGCGCAAGAGCCGGCCGTGGGACAGGCGTTGTGCTCGATGAGGGACAGCTCCTCGGCCGACAGGGTCCCAGCGGCGTGCGCTCCGACCGCCTCGAAGACGCTGGTGATGTCGAGGGCGGTGTCGGTGGGCCGACCCTTGGCCGGATCGGCGGCCAGGGTGCCGGGCAGGATCGATCCGCCGTAGAGGAACACCGAGGGCAGATCCAGGCGGGCGGCCGCCATCAGCATCCCGGGCAGGGACTTGTCACAGCCGGCAAAGGTGACCAGGGCGTCGAAGCGCTCGGCGTGCATCACGGTCTCCACGGAGTCGGCTATGACCTCCCGGCTGACCAGGCTGGCCCGCATCCCCTCGTGTCCCATGGAGATCCCGTCGGACACGGCAATGGTCACGAACTCGAACGGGAAGCCCCCCGCCTCCCGCACCCCTTCCTTGGCCTGCTTGGCCAGCCGGTCGAGGGGGAGATTGCAGGGGGTGACCTCGTTCCAGGAGGAGGCCACGCCGACCTGGGGCTTGTCCCAGTCCTCGTCGGTCATGCCGACGGCGCGCAGCATGGCCCGGGCCGGAGCCCTCTCGTACCCGTCAGTGACGTCGCGGCTGCGGGGCTTGCGGTCGATACCGGACTCGGCCATGGCGAGAGGGTACCGGCACGGCGCGCCGAGGGGGCCTCCCGGCCCCCTCGGTGAGTTGATATTCAGTTGTCAGCCCTCGGGTGAGGCCCCGTCGCCAGCCGCGATTCGGTTCGAGAGAACGCGTGGGGAGCCGATCGACGTCCTGTCAGCCAGGTCCATCCTGGCCACGGCCATGCCCAGGTGGGCATTGCAGTTGCGCCGGGAACAGGGTGCCGGTCCTCGATGCCGCGTTCCGCAAGTTGCGGGGTCTGGGGTTGCTCCCCGGGGGCCGTTCAGGCGATGGCCCGCCGGGTCGCCCTGTCGGGCGGAGATCTTTCGATC
>DATLUK010000153.1:0-6654 GCA_035533195.1 Acidimicrobiales bacterium
GTTGTCATAGGGGTCACCGGTGCGGCCGTTGTAGAGCATCGCCTTACCGTCGGTGCCGATCAGGCGCTGCCCGTCGGAGCTCTCGGGGGTGATGTTCTCGAAGATGGTCCGCATGGTCGGGTGCCGCCCGGCCTTGTCCTCTTCGTCCCAGTGGGCGCCGTCGAAGACAGGGGTGGAAACCCACACCGCCGGCTCGGTCCGCGGGCGCGTCTTGCGCTCGGTGGCCGAGGGAGCCGGGATGTTGGTCGGAACCCCGTTGGGGTTACCGGTGTCCCAGCCCCAGCGGGCGGCGTAGCCCAGGTGCGACTCGAGCACCTGGCCCACGTTCATCCGGCTGGGCACACCCAGGGGGTTGAGGATGATGTCGACGGGGGTGCCGTCGGCCATGTAGGGCATGTCCTCGACCGGGAGGATCTTGGAGATGACGCCCTTGTTTCCGTGGCGGCCGGCCAGCTTGTCTCCTTCGGAGATCTTCCTCTTCTGGGCCACGTAGACGCGGACCAGCTGGTTGACCCCGGGCGGCAGCTCATGGGCGTCGTCGCGGGAGAAGACCCGGACGTCGATGACCTTGCCCGACTCACCATGGGGCACCTTGAGGCTGGTGTCGCGGACCTCACGGGCCTTCTCACCGAAGATGGCCCGCAGGAGGCGCTCCTCCGGCGTCAGCTCGGTCTCGCCCTTGGGGGTGACCTTGCCCACCAGCACGTCACCGGGCTCGACCTCGGCGCCGACCCGGATGATGCCGCGCTCATCGAGGTCCTTCAGGATCTCCTCGGAGAGGTTGGGGATGTCCCGGGTGATCTCCTCGGCGCCCAGCTTGGTGTCCCGAGCGTCGACCTCGTGCTCCTCGATGTGGATGGAGGTCAGGACGTCGTCCTTCACCAGCCGCTCGGAGAGGATGATGGCGTCTTCGAAGTTGTAGCCCTCCCACGGCATGAAGGCCACGAGCAGGTTCTTGCCCAGGGCCAACTCGCCATTGTGGGTGGAGGGGCCGTCGGCCAGAACCATCCCCTTCTCCACCTTGTCGCCCTCGAAGACGAGGGAACGCTGGTTGATGGAGGTGTTCTGGTTGGACCGGCGGAACTTGGCCAGGCGGTAGACCTTGCGCCCCAGGTTGTGGCCCAGGCGGTCCTTCTGCCCGGCGGTGTACTCCACCACGATCTGGTCACCCGTGACCTCGGTGATGGTCCCGTTACCCTCGGCCAGGACGACGTCACCGGCGTCCTGGGCGGCCCGGGCTTCGACGCCGGTGCCGATGAAGGGGGCCTCGGGAACGACCAGGGGCACGGCCTGCTTCTGCATGTTGGCGCCCATGAGGGCCCGGTTGGCGTCATCGTGCTCGATGAAGGGAATGAGGGCGGTGGACACCGAGACGATCTGCTTCGGGCTGACGTCCATGAGGTCGACCTCGCTGGGCGGCACGTAGTCCACCTCGGAGGTGGTGCCGTAGGAGGTCGAGGTGGCCCCCACCCTCACGCCGGCGCCTTGAGGGCCGCGTCGGACCAGGACCCGGTCACCGACCAGGCGGCCGGCGTCGTCCAGGACGGCGCTGGCCTGGGCGATGACGTGCTCCTCCTCGTCATCGGCGGCCAGGTATACGACGTGGCCGGGGTTGCGGTCCACGACGCCTTCCAGCACCGGGTGGTAGGGCGTCTCGATGAACCCGAACCGGTTGACCCGGGCGAAGGTGGCCAGGGCGCCGATGAGGCCGATGTTGGGACCCTCGGGGGTCTCGATGGGGCACATCCGGCCGTAGTGGGACGTGTGGACGTCCCGGACCTCGAATCCGGCCCGCTCCCGGGACAGACCGCCGGGGCCGAGGGCCGACAGGCGGCGCTTGTGGGCCAGACCGGACAGAGGGTTGTGCTGGTCCATGAACTGGGAGAGCTGGCTGGTGCCGAAGAACTCCTTGATGGCGGCCACGACCGGGCGGATGTTGATCAGGGTCTGAGGCGTGATGGCCTCGACGTCCTGGGTCGTCATCCGCTCCCGGACGACACGCTCCATGCGGGACAGGCCCACCCTGACCTGATTCTGGATCAACTCGCCCACCGAGCGGATGCGGCGGTTGGCGAAGTGGTCCTGGTCGTCCAGGCGGTAGCCGGACTCCCCGTTGGCCAGGTGCAGGAGGTAGCTGGTGGCGGCCAGCATCTCGGACGGGCTGAGGACCCCCTGGTTGGGATCGGGGCGCTCGATGGGCTCGTCCAAGATGGCGGCAATGCGCTCGATCTCGGGGCCGAGCTTCTTGTTGAGCTTGTGGCGGCCGACCTTGGTCAGGTCGTAGCGCTTGGAGTTGAAGAAGGCGTTCTCGAAGTAGGCCCGAGCCGACTCGACCGAGGGCGGCTCGCCCGGACGGGCCCGCTTGTAAATCTCGAGCAGGGCCTCCTCCCGGGTGGGGGCGATGTCGCGCTCCTTCTCCCACTGGCCTTCCAGGAAGTCGAAGTGGCGGACGTACTTGGCCAGGAGGTTCTCGTCCTCGTAGCCCAGGGCCCGGAGGAGGACGAAGAGGGACAGGCGGCGCTTGCGGGCCACCCGGGTGCCGGCGGTGATGTCCTTGCCCGGCTTGGCCTCGACGTCGAACTCGATCCATTCACCCCGGTAGGGGTGGATGGTCCCGGTCACGATGGTCTTGGCGTCCCGGCCGGGCTGGAAGATCACCCCGGGGCTGCGGACCAGCTGGCTGACGACCACCCGCTCGGTGCCGTTGACGATGAAGGTTCCCTTGTCCGTCATCATCGGGAAGTCCCCCATGAAGACGGTCTGCTCCTTGATCTCTCCGGTGGAGGCGTTCATGAACCGGGCCCGCACGAAGATCGGTGCGGAGTAGGTCATGTCCTTCTCCTTGCACTCCTCCACCGTGAACTTGGGCGGGGGGCGCAGGTCGGGATCGCTGGGGTCGAACTCCAGCTCCAGGCGGAGGGTGCCGGTGAAGTCCTCGATGGGGCTTATGTCGGCGAAGGTCTCGGCCAGGCCCTCCTTTAGGAAGTCATCGAAGGAATCCCTCTGGATGGCTACGAGGTCGGGAAGGGGCAGTACCTCTTCAAGGTTGGCGAAGGAAAAGCGTTCCGGGGTCTGGGAACGAGAAGGCAAGAGCCGTACTCCTCGCTAAAGCGACTGATCGGCCGGGTGGCCGGAAGGGTGGGTCGGGCATGCAGGCGCGCCGGGCCAGGGTCCTTGAACCACTGGGGCTGACGGGGCGGGCACGGCAACCGGCAATCTTACGCACGGGCGTGCTTGGACACAAGCCCCCTTTTTCAGGGGCTGGGGGCAGGATAAAGCAGGAGGGCCGCCAGGTCAACGTTTTCGTGGCGGACACCCGGGGGCCCAACCCCGGGCGGAGTCGGTGCCCCGCCCGGTCCGTGGGTCCCCGGGACCGGGGCTGTACTCCTGCTCGATCGGCGGGGGACTACTTGAGCTCGACGGTGGCGCCGGCGGCCTCGAGCTGAGCCTTGGCCTTCTCGGCGTCATCCTTGGAGACCTTCTCCAGGACCGGCTTCGGAGCGCCGTCCACCAGGTCCTTGGCCTCCTTGAGGCCCAGGCTGGTGAGGGTGCGCACCTCCTTGATGACCTGGATCTTCTTGTCCCCGGCGCCGGTCAGGATCACGTCGAACTCGTCCTGCTCCTCGGCTGCGCCGGCCTCGGCTCCGCCGCCGGCCGCCGGGGCGCCGGCCGCGGCCACGGCCACGGGGGCGGCTGCGGTCACGCCGAAGCGCTCCTCGAACGCCTTGAGCAGCTCGGACAGCTCGAGGACGGTGAGACCCGAGATGGTGTCGAGAATCTCTTCAGTGCTTGCCATTTCTGTTGCTCCTTCTTACTGCTCGGTCTCGGCGTCGGTCGACGCCTCGGTCGGATCGGTGGACTCGGGGGCGGCTTGAGCCGCGGGCTCCTCCTCGGCCGGGGCCGCTGCGGCGGTGGTCTCGGCCGGGGCGTCGGTGGCGGGAGAATCGCTAGGCGGGGCGTCGCTGGCCGGGGCATCGCTCAGGTCATCGGCCCGGGGGGCGGCGGCCTCGGCCGCCTCGATGGCCGCCTCATCGGCGGGCGCGGCGTCAGCAACGGGCTCGGCCGGAGCGGCGGCCTCGGCGTCAGCAACGGGCTCGGCCGGAGCGGCGGCCACCTCGGCCGGGGCGTCCTGAGGGGCGCCGGGAGCGCCACCCTGGTCGATGAGGGCCTTCAGGCCGTAGGCCAGATTCCGGGGCAGGGCCTGGAGCAGGCCGGCCATCTTCTGCAGCGGAGCGGCCAGGCCCCCGGCGAAGCGGGCCAGCAGCACCTCCCGGGGCGGGAGGTCGGCCAGGGCGCCGGCGCCCTGGGGGCTGAGGATGCTGCCCCCGAGCAGGCCGCCCTTGATGATCAGGTTGGGGTTGGTCCGGGAGTAGTCCCTCAGGGCCTTGGCCACGGCGGCGGCGTCCCCGTCCACGAAGGCGATGGCGGTCGGGCCGGTGAGCATGGCGTCCAGCTCGGCCAGGCCCAGATCGGCCACGGCGAAGCGCACCAGGGTGTTCTTGTACACCCGGTACTCCCCGCCGGCGGCCCGCAGGGCCCGGCGCAGATCGGCCATCTCCGAGACCTTGAGGCCGCGGTACTCGGTGAGGATGGCGCCGGAGGAGGCGCTGAAGCGCTCCCGCACCTCGTCCACCACCGCCACCTTTTCCGGCCTGGGGTTATCCATCGCTTCGCTACCTCGGGAAATGACTAGGGCGCTCGCCGCGCACGGACGAACGCCCTCGAGAAAGCGAAGGTGTTCACCTCGTCAGGCGGGCCCGGGGGCCCCTTAAGCGCCGGCTGGCGCACCTGGTGTCTGCGGCAAACGACTCGGTTGTGCTTACAGGTTAGCCCAAACTGGGACCAGGCTCAGGAGGTCGGAGCCAAATCCTCATCGGTGACCCGGGCCCGGTTGGGATCGATCCGCACCCCGGGGCCCATGGTCGAGGACACGGCCACCGACCGGACGTAGCGACCCTTGGCCGCCGCCGGCTTGGCCCGCATGAGCTCGTCATAGACAGCCCGGTAGTTGTCGAGGAGCTTGTCCCGGTCGAAGGACACTTTTCCTATCGGGACGTGGATGATGCCGACCTTGTCGGTGCGGTACTCGATCCGGCCGCCCTTGAGCTCCCGGACGGTCCGGCCCACGTCGGTGGTCACCGTGCCCACCCTGGGGTTGGGCATGAGGCCGCGGGGCCCGAGAACCCGGCCCAGCCGGCCGACCTGGCCCATCATGTCGGGGGTGGCGATGGCGGCGTCGAAGTCGAGGAAGCCCCCCGAGACCCGCTCCACCAGGTCATCGGCCCCGACGATGTCGGCTCCTGCCTCCCGGGCCTCGGCGGCGGACTCTCCGGAGGCGAAGACGGCCACCCGGACGTCCTTGCCCGTGCCGGCCGGCAGGCTGACACTGCCCCGCACGATCTGATCGGCGTGGCGGGGGTCGACCCCCAGGCGCACGGCCAGCTCGACGGTCTCATCGAACTTGGCCGGGGCCAGGCTCTTGACCATGTCCACGGCCTCGACCGGAGAGTGCAGGGCCTCCCGGTCGAACCGCTTGGTGGAATCGATGTAGCGCTTTCCTCGTGTCGGCATTACGCCTCCCTCTGGTTTGAGGCCGCCGGGTGAGGTCCTCCCGGTCGAGCCCTGTCTTGGTTCCGGCGGAGCCGGAGGTGTTGTCCCGGCGGAGCCGGGGATCTACTCGGTCCGGCTAGCCGGAGACGGTGATGCCCATGGAACGGGCGGTGCCCGCCACCTGGGCCTTGGCCGCCTCGATGTCGTTGGCGTTGAGGTCGGGCAACTTGGTCTGGGCGATCTCGGTCAGCTGGGCGTCGGTGATGGACCCGGCCATCTCCTTGCCCACCGAGCCCGAGCCCTTCGCCACCCCGGCCGCCTGACGAATGAGCACGGGGGTGGGGGGCGTCTTGAGGATGAACGTGAAGGTCCGGTCCTCGTAGATGGTGATCTCCACCGGGATCACCGTGCCCCGCTGGGACTCGGTGGCGGCGTTGTACTGCTTGCAGAAGTCCATGGTCTGAACCCCATGGGGGCCCAGGGCGGTGCCCACCGGGGGCGCGGGGGTGGCCGCCCCGGCCGGGAGCTGAATCTTGACTATCGCTGATACGCGTCTCTTCGCCATCTGTTCCTGCTACCTGTCTCTCTACGGCCTAGCTCTACAGCTTGGCGACCTGGCTGAATTCCAGCTCGACCGGGGTCTCCCGGCCGAAAATATTGACCAGCACCTTGAGCTTGAGCTGGTCCTCGTTGATCTCGGCGATCTGGCCCGAGAAGTCGGCGAAGGGACCTTCGCGCACCCGGACCGTCTCCCCCTCTTCGAAGGCGAGGGCGGGACGGGTCTTCTTGGCCCCACCGCCGCCGGCACCGGCGGTCTCCACCTTGACCTGCAGGATGTCCTCGACCTCCCGTCGGGACAGGGGGGTGGGCTTATTGCCCAGGCCCACGAAGCCGGTCACCCCGGGGGTGTCCCTCACCACGTGCCAGGAGTCGTCATCCAACTCACAGCGCACCAACAGGTATCCGGGGAAGACCTTCTTCTGGACGACGACCTTCTTACCGCCCTTGAACTCGATGACGTCCTCCATGGGGATGACGACCTCGTAGATCCGGTCCTCCATGTTCATGGACTGGATCCGGCTGCCCAGGTTGGTGCGGACCTTG
>DATLUK010000154.1:0-8982 GCA_035533195.1 Acidimicrobiales bacterium
CGACCGGTTGCGCAGGTTGGGAGCCAGGGTCTCGGGCAGGCTGGCCATGCCCGGACGGAACTCGAAGCGCTCCCTTCGCCAACGATTGTCCATGCCGGCTATGGGCTGATTGGTCAGGGGCAGGACCTGGTAGCGCTCGGCCTCCGACCACCACAGTTCGATCATGGCTGCCAGGCGCTCCGGCTCCTCTTTGGCCAGATCGACCGTCTCGGAGAAGTCCTGGGCCACGTGGTACAGCTCCCAGTCGTCCTCATCGAAGGGCTTGTGCGGATCGCTGCCGTCGTAGGGAAGACCGGCCATGGCATGGAAGACGACCGCCTTCCAGCCCTTGTGGTAGAGGGCCCGGCTGCCGAGCATCTCGTAGTACTGGGTGACGTGATTGCTCGGGGCGTCGCCATCGGCCAGCAGGTGGGCGAAGCTCACCCCTTCGATGGGCCGTTGCTTGACGCCTTTGATCACGTCGGGAGCCTCTACGCCCAGGAGGTCGAGGATGGTGGGCATGACGTCGATGGCGTGCACGTACTGGTGGCGGGTCTCACCGCTGGCGGTGAGGCGAGCCGGCCAGCTGAGGATGAGCGGATCACACACCCCGCCCTCATGCGTCTCCCGCTTCCAGCGCTTGAGCGGTGTGTTACCGGCCCAGGCCCAGCCCCACGGGTAGTGGTTGTGGGCGTCGGGGGTGCCCAGCAGGTCGATGCGGGCCAGGTTCTCCTCCAGGCTCTCGGGCTCGAAGTTGAAGAAGTACATCTCGTTGAACGAGCCGCGCGGACCGCCTTCGGCGCTGGCGCCGTTATCGCTCATGATCATGACCAGGGTGTTATCCGTCTCGCCCAGGGAGTCGATGAAGTCGAGCAGGCGACCCACCTGGTCATCGGTGTGGGTGAGGAAGCCGGCGTAGACCTCCTTCATGCGGGCGTAGAGACGTTTCTCATCGGCGGTCAGGCTGTCCCAGGCCGCCACCCAGTGGGGGCGCTCGGACAGTTGGGTGCCGGGGGGCAGTAGGCCGGACTCGACCTGGCGGGCGAAGACCTCCTCCCGCCAGCGGTCCCAGCCCTGGTCGAAAGCGCCGGCGTAGCGCTCGATGTACTCGGCCGGGGCCTGGTGGGGGGCGTGACAGGCCCCAGGGGCGAACCACAGGAAGAAGGGCTTGTCCGGTGACACCGCCCGCAGGTCGGTGATGTTGGACACGGCCCGGTCCACCAGGTCCTCGGTCAGGTGGTAGCCCTCCTCCGGAGTGAGGGGCGGGTCGATCTGATGGTTGTCATGCACCAGATCGGGGTGGTACTGGTCGGTCTCCCCGCCCATGAAGCCATAGAA
This sequence comes from Acidimicrobiales bacterium, assembly GCA_035533195.1. Classification (GTDB taxonomy): domain Bacteria; phylum Actinomycetota; class Acidimicrobiia; order Acidimicrobiales; family JAJPHE01; genus DAHUYE01. The sequence continues at coordinate 1,318 of DATLUK010000154.1, forward strand.
GTGCTCGAAGCCCCGGCCGAGTGGCCACTTGTCCTTGGGCGCCCCCGCCGTCATCTCCGCCGGCGGGGCCAGGTGCCACTTGCCCACGGCCATGGTGGCGTAGTTGTTGGCCAGCAGGACCTCGGAGATGAAGCCGCTGTCCTTGGGGACGTAGGCGTCGTAGCCGGGGAAGCCGGAGTTGAACTCCACTATCCGGCCCATGCCGTTGGTGTGGTGGTTGCGCCCGGTCAGGAGGGCGGCCCGGGTGGGGGAGCAAAGGGCGGTGGTGTGGAAGTTGGAGAAGCGCAGCCCCCGTCGGGCCACGGCGTCGAAGGTGGGCGTGGCGATGTCCGAGCCGTAACAGCTGAACTGGGCGTAACCGACGTCGTCGAGGAGGACCACCACGATGTTGGGCGCCCCCTCCGGAGCGGTGGGGACCGGCGGCCACCATGGCCGTGAGTCTTCCAACCTCCGTCCGATGACGCCCTCAAACGGCTGTTCTGTCGGCATTGTCCCCCTCCGCGCAGTGGGTAGGCACCCGGGCCAGATAGTGGCAGACGTTGATTCCCCCGCGCCTGCCCACCTACCCTCCGCCTTCCAGGCCGGGGTTCGGGGGTCAGCCACTTGAGTCGAGTCACCGGTCGGGCGGCACGCTGGCGATCCTCGACCTCGGCCGCCCCACCACTGGTCCGCTCGGCTGCAGTGGCCGCCGGCACCCTGGCGGTGTTGCTCGGAGCCTGGGCTGTCCTGGCCCATGTCCTGGCCAAGGGCCTGCCGCCCGGGGTCATGCTGCAGGGCCTGGTCTACGGCGCCCTGTACTCCCTCTCAGCGGTGGGCCTGGTGCTCATCTACCGCTCCAGCCGGGTGGTGAACTTCGCCCAGGCCCAGCTCGGCCTGCTCGGAGGGACGACTGCCGTGCTCCTGGGGGCGCGACACGGGCTCAACTTCTACCTCGCCATATTCATCGGTCTGGCCGTGGCCGCCGTCACCGGCGCCCTGACTCATGTCCTGGTGGTCCACCGCCTCCGGAAAAGCTCCCGGCTCGTGGTGGCGGTGGCCACCATCGGTCTGGCCCAGGCCATCGGCGGCCTGGTCGGCTTCCTGCCCTCGATCCTGTGTAGTCAGTCCCTCTTCGGCCTCTGCTCCCTGACCGGGTCGTTCAACTTTCCCCTGACGGCCAGCTTCAGCGTGTACCCGGTCATCTTCAACGGCGCCGATGTGGTGAGCCTGATCTCCGCCGCCGGCGTTCTGATTCTGGTCTGGGCCGCGTTGCGCTTCACCTTCTGGGGCCATGCCATGCGGGGGGCGGCCGAGAACCGGGACCGGGCCGTCTTGCTCGGACTGCGCGTCTTTCCCATCGACGTCAGCGTCTGGGCTCTGGCCGCCATCCTGTCGGCTATCACCATCTTCCTCCACATCGGTGTGTTCGGTTACTCCGGGCTGGCCAGCGTCCCCGACTCCGGAGATGACGTGCTGCTGCGGGTGCTGGCCGCCGCCGTCATCGGGGGTATGGAGAGCTTTCCCCGCACGGTGGTAGCCGCCCTGGCGCTCGGCCTGTACGACGCCGGCGCCACATGGACCTCGGCCAGTGTTCCCTATGTCGATGCTTCGCTGGTGGTCATCATCGTGGTCGCCCTCCTGGTGCAGCACCGCCGCTTCACTCGCAGTGAGGACGTGATCGGCAACTGGTTGACCGTGCGCCAGTTCAAACCCATCCCCGACGCCCTACGCCGTCTGCCGGAGGTGGTCTGGTCCCGCCGGGTCTTCCTGCTGGTGACCGTCTTTGCCCTGATCGATGCTCCGCACCTGCTGCCCATCGACCGGGTCTATCTGCTGGCCCCTCTGCTCGTCTACGGGATCGTTGGCCTGTCCCTGGTGGTGCTGTCCGGTTGGGGCGGGCAGATCTCCCTGGGCCAGTTCGGCCTGGCCGGAATGGGCGGGGCCGTCACCGCCTTCCTCTACTGGGACCACTCCTGGAACTACCTGGCCGCCCTCGGGGCCGGAGTGGCGGCCGCCGCCGCCGTGGCCTTCCTGATCGGCCTGCCCGCCCTGCGCATCCGGGGCCCGTTCCTGGCCGTGACCACACTGGCCTTCGCCCTGGCCATGGCCGAATACGTGCTGCCGCTGCAGTGGTTCCCGGCTTTCGTGGTCCAGAGCCTGGACCGGCCCGCCGTCTTCGGCCGGCAGACCTTCGCCTCGGATGCATCCATGTACTACCTGTGCCTGGGCTGTTTCGTGGTGGTACTGGTCTCCCTGCGCTCTTTCCGGGCCAGCGCCGCCGGCCGGGCCCTTATCGCCACCCGGGACAACGAAGCCGCCGCCGAGGCCGCCGCCCTGCCCACTACCCGCATCCGCCTGAGCGCCTTCGTCATCTCTGGGGCGGTGGCCGGGCTGGCTGGCGGCCTGTTCGTAATGGACCAGCGGGGTGTGTTCTACGGGTCCTTCACCGCCGACACCAGCGTGCTGTTGTTCTCCATGGCCGTGGTCGGCGGTCTGGGCTCGCTGTCCGGGGTGGTGCTGGGCGTCGGTTACATCTGGGGCGTCCAGTACCTGCTGCCTCCTCAGTGGGGGGTGATCGTCAGCGGTCTGGGCATCGTGGTGCTGCTGCTTTTCCTGCCCGAGGGCCTGGCCGGCCTGGTGGACCTGGCCCGGGACGGACTCCTGCGCCGGGTGGCGACCCGGCGATCTCTGGTCGTGGCCGAGTTGATGCCCGCCGAGGCCGTGATCCGGGAACCGGATGATCTCGGCGTGGACCCCGACGCGGCCGGACGGTTGGTCGGATGACTCGGAGTAGCGCCATGGGGATGGCCGCGGCGACGGAGGCGCCGGCGCTGCGGGCCAGGCTGACGCCCCTCGGCCCCCTGGTGGTGTTGGCCGGACTGGCCGCGATGGCGCAGTTCGAGAGGGCAGCCTTTTCCGTGCTCCTACCCGACATCCGCCAGAGCTTCCACCTGAGCCTGGCCGCCCTCTCGACCATCACGGCGGTGGCCGCCCCCTTCGGCCTGGTGCTGGATATACCCGTCGCCTACGCCGGGGACCGGGTCAGGCGCATGCGCATGACCAGCCTGGGTTTCTTCCTGTTCATGGCCTTCTCGGCCTGCACCGGCCTGGCCGGCGTCTTCTCCAGTCTGTTCGTCCTCTACGTGGCCCGCATCGGCGTCTCGGTCGGGGGCGCCTTCCAGTCCACCGGGGCCAGCCTGCTGGCCGACTACTACCCGGTGGCCGCCCGCGCCCGCGTCTATTTCATCCGGGCGGCGGTGGCCGCCGTGCTGGGGTCGGTGGCGCCCGCCACCGTCGGCCTCATCGAACTGCGCTACAGCTGGCCTGAGCCGTTCTTCATCTTTGCCGCTCCGACCATCATCTTCATCCTGCTCGGACTGCGCCTGCGGGAGCCGGTGCGGGGCCGGTTCGAACGGGAGATGATGGGCGCCGACGCCGCCACGTCGTTGATCACCGATGAACCGGCCACTGTCAGTGAGACCTTCCGGACGCTGTTCGCCAACGTGTCGATGCGCCGGCTGTACTACTCGCTGCCCTTCCTCACCGTGGCCGCCATCGGCATTGGGCAGTTCACCAGCCTCTTCTACCAGCAGATACTTCACCTCGACGCTTCGTCGCGGGGCTTCGTGCTGGCCCTGACTGAACCGGGGGCCGTGCTCGGTCTCGTCGTCGGCGGCACCGTCATCCGTCCCATGATCGTCCGCGACCCGGGGGCGGTAATGCGGCTCATCGGGGTGAGCTCGACCATGGCCGCCGGCCTGCTGGTGGGATTCGCTCTGTCGCCCGATGTTCTAGTGGCGGGGACGTTCCAGTTCCTGCTCTCGGCGGTGATGGCCACCATCGTGCCCGGCCTCACCACGGTGCTGTCCCTGGTCATTCCGCCCCGCATGCGCACCCTGGGCTTCGCCACCGGCTCCATCTGGCTGTTGCTCGGTGTTCCGATCCTGCCGCTGGCCGGCGGCATCGGTGACGCCTTCGGACTGCGCACCGGCATCATCGTGTTCGTCCCGGTATTCCTGCTCGGCGCCTACATCCTGGCCTCGGGTGGGTCGCACATCGCCCGGGACATCGAGAAGGTGCGGGTCTCCACGCTGGCCCGGGCGGAGGTCCGCCGGGACCGGCTGGAGGGCCGCACCCAGTTGCTCATGGTGCGCTCCCTACGCGCCGGCTACGGCCAGCTCGACGTCCTCTTCGACGTTGATCTGGACGTCCGGGACGGGGAGATGCTGGCTCTGCTGGGCACCAACGGAGCCGGTAAGTCGACGCTGCTGCGCGCCATCTCGGCGCTGCTGGTCCCGAGTGCAGGGGCCATCATGTTCGACGGGTTCGACACCACCAGCGCCGACCCGCGCCGGGTGGTGGAGATGGGGGTGGTGCATGTGCCCGGCGGACGCGGCGTCTTCCCCGGCCTCACCGTCAGCGAGAACCTCCGGCTGGCCGGCCATCAGAAGCACCGGCGGTCCGCTTCGTTGACGGGTGCCACCGAGGCGGCCCTGGAGCTGTTCCCCCGGCTGCGGGAGAGAATGTCGACCCCGGCCGGTGAGTTGTCCGGTGGCGAACAGCAGATGCTCTCGCTGGCCCTGGCCTTCATGTCCGAGCCTCGCCTGTTGTTGATCGACGAACTGTCCCTCGGCCTCGCTCCCGGCGTGGTTGCCGAACTGGTCACCCGGGTTCGGGCCATGCATGCCGCGGGCACCACGGTGGTGCTGGTCGACCAGTCCCTCTCCACGGCCATGGCCCTGTCCCAACGGGCGGCCTTCATGGAGAGAGGAGCGGTTCGTTTCGTGGGGTCCACCTCTGAGTTGGTGCAGCGGGACGACCTGGCCCGAGCCGTCTTCCTGGAGGGATTCCGGTCACCCTCGGTCGGCGCCGAGGCGGCGCCGGCGGCGCCGGTGCCGATCCGGCCTGCATCGGAGGTAGCGCCGGTGCTGGCGGGCGTGGGCCTGGGCAAGCACTACGGGGGAGTGACCGTGCTGTCCGGCATCGACCTGGAGGTTCATCCGGGGGAGATGCTGGCCCTGATCGGCCCCAACGGCGCCGGCAAGACGACCCTCCTGGATCTGCTCACCGGGGCTCAGGAGGCTGATTCGGGCCGAGTGCTACTCGATGGTCGGGATGTCACCTCCTGGTCCACCCACCGCCGAGCCGCGGCCGGGATCTCCCGGTCGTTCCAGGACCCCCGGTTGTGGGCCGGGCTTACGGTCGAGGAGACCCTGGCTGTCGGGGTGGCCCGCCGGCACCGGGGGCTCCACACCGCCACTTCGTTGCTGGCCCTGCCCAGAGGGGCCCGCCGGGAAAAGGCGATCGCCGCCGAAGTCGAGGAGATAGTCGAGCTGTTGCACCTCGGCCCCTTCCGACTCAAGTTCCCGACCGAACTGTCCACTGGCACCCGCCGGATAGTGGAGCTGGCCACGGTGGTGGCCCAGCGCCCCAGAATCCTCCTCCTGGACGAGCCCACTGTGGGCATCGCCCAGCGGGAGACCGGGCCCCTGGCCGCCCTGCTCCGGGAGCTCCAGTCCAACTTGGACTGTGCGATGTTGATCGTCGAGCACGACATGGCCTTCATCCGGGGATTGGCCGGTCGGGCTGTGGCCATCGACGCCGGATCGGTGGTGGCCGAGGGAGCTCCCGAGGAGGTCCTGGCCTCGCCCGAGGTGCTGCGTTCCTACCTGGGCATCGATCCGCTGGGCGTGGCCGACGATGCCCCCTGAGCCGGCTCCTCGCACCGTTCAGCCGTCGACTGCGAACAGGAGCCCACCGGACAGCCGGCGCAACCGGGCCGACGCCCTGGAGCCGTGGGGCCTCGGAGCGCCCGGCCCACCGCGGCCGCATCCCCGGTCATGGCTCGCACCGTCACCAGGCAGCGCAGCCCGAAGCCGAACAGGAGCCCGGCCGGCATCAGGAGGGTCAGCCAGAGCCACTCGACGGCGTGCACTATTGGTTGAGGATGTTGCCCACGATGCCGCCCAGCCCCCGCCCGCCGGACTGGGAGGTGTTATCGCCCCGGGACAGATAAGGCGCCAGGGACGCGGCCAGGCCGGGCAGGGTCAGGCTCTGCAGCCACACGTGGCCGGGCCCGCTCAGGCGCACCAGGAAGATGCCGTCCCCGCCGAAGATCTTGTTCTTGATCCCGGGCACGGTAGTGATGCTGAACTGCACGCTCTGGTCGAACATGCCGATGTGGCCGGGGTGGGCGAGCAGAACTTCACCGGGGTCCAGCTGGTAGTCGGTGACCTCACCGGACAACTCGATCCAGGCCCGGCCGCTGCCCTCCAGGCGCTGGAGGATGAAGCCCTCCCCGCCGAAGATGGCCCCTCCGAAGCTCTGCTGCAGCGCCACCGTCGGCGTGATGCCCGGCGTGCCGCAGACCCATCCGGAGCGGTGCACGATCATGTTCTTACCGGCTTCGATGTCCACCGGCAGGATGGCCCCGGGCAGGTGGGTGGCGAAGGTGACCCGGCCCGGACCCCCGGCGGCCAGGTACTCGGTCAAAAAGATGCTGGCCCCGCCGGCCACCCGCTTCAGCCCGGCCATGAGCCCGCCCTTACCGCCGGTGGACGTCTTCTGGGTCATCTGGACGGTGGGCGACATCCAGGCCAGCTCCCCATGGTCGGATATGACCGACTCACCGGGTTCGAGCGACACCTCGAGGACCGGAAGGGTTGTTCCCTTCACTTCAGCGTGCATCGGGTCTCTCCTGTTCTGCCGGTAAAGGGCCGGCTACCTCCGGGTGGCCAGGAACCGGGCCAGCCGGCCGATGGCGTCCTCCAGCATCTCAGCCGGGGGCAGGGTGACGATGCGCAGATGATCGGGACGGGGCCAGTTGAAGCCGGTTCCCTGCACCACCAGCATCTTTTCTGCCCGCAGCAGATCGAGGACGAAGCGCTCGTCGTCCTCGATCGCATAGACGTCGGGGTCCAGGCGGGGGAAGACGTAGAGGGCGCCCATGGGCTTGACGCAGGACACGCCGGGGATCTCGTTGAGCAGACGCCAGGCCAGGTCGCGCTGTTCCAGCAGCCGGCCGCCGGGCAGTACCAGGTCCTGGATGCTCTGATGGCCGCCTAGGGCGGTCTGCACGGCGTGCTGGGCCGGCACGTTGGGGCACAGGCGCATGTTGGTGAGGACGTTGAGGCCCTCTATGTAGCTCTGGGCGTGTTGGGTCGGGCCGCACACCACCATCCACCCGGAGCGGAACCCGGCCACCCGGTAGGCCTTGGAAAGCCCACTGAAGGTGAGGCAGAGCAGGTCGGGGGCGACCAGCGCCATCGGGGTGTGGACGGCATCCTCGTAGAGGACCTTGTCGTAGATCTCGTCGGAGAAGATGATCAGGTCGTGCTGGCGGGCCAGCTCGGCCATCGCCTCCAGCATCTTCCGGGAGTACACCGCCCCGGTTGGGTTGTTGGGGCTGATGACCACCATGGCCCGGGTACGCGAGGTGATCTTGGCGGCCAGGTCGTCCAAATCGGGCATCCACTCGGCGGCTTCATCGCAGAGGTAGTGGACGGCCTTGCCTCCGCAGAGGGTGACCATGGCCGTCCACAGCGGATAGTCCGGGGCGGGGACCAACACCTCGTCCCCGTCGTTGAGCAGGGCCTGCAGGGACACGCCGATGAGCTCGGACACCCCGTTGCCCAGGTAGACGTCCTCCACGTCGATGCCGTCCAGGCCGAGGCCCTGGTAGTACTG
>DATLUK010000155.1:0-3375 GCA_035533195.1 Acidimicrobiales bacterium
GAGCACCACCCGTTCCAGCGTGCCTTCGTCCATCTGGCCGTGGGCCACAGCCACCCGGGCCTCGGGCACCAGCTCCCGGATGCGCCGGGCGGTGTGTTCGATGTCGCGCACCCGGTTGTGCACGAAGAAGACCTGACCCTCGCGGAGCAGCTCGCGCCGGATGGCCTCGGAGACGGCGCGCTCGTCGTATTCGCCGACGTAGGTGAGTATGGGCTGGCGCTCGGCCGGCGGCGTGTTGAGCAGGGTCAGGTCGCGGATGCCGGTCAGGCTCATCTCCAACGTCCGCGGGATGGGTGTGGCGGTGAGGGTGAGGACGTCCACGTCGGTCCGGAGGGCCTTGATGGCCTCTTTGTGGGTGACGCCGAAGCGTTGCTCCTCGTCCACCACCAACAGTCCGAGATTATGGAACTTGATGTCGCCCGATAACAGGCGGTGGGTCCCGATCACGACATCGACCACACCGGTGGCCAGACCCGCCACCACCGAACGGGCCTGAGCCGGAGTGAGGAAGCGGGAGAGGACTTCGACCCGCACCGGGTAGCCGGCAAAGCGATCCGAGAAGGTCTGGAAATGCTGCTGGGCCAAGAGGGTGGTCGGCACCAGCACGGCGGTCTGGCGCCCATCCTGCACCGCCTTGAATACGGCCCGGATGGCGACCTCCGTCTTACCGAAGCCGACGTCGCCGCAGACCAGGCGGTCCATGGGAACGGCCTGTTCCATGTCCTCCTTAACGGCGTCGATGGCCTTGGCCTGATCGGCCGTCTCGGTGAAGGGAAAGGCCTGTTCCATCTCCACCTGCCACGGCGTGTCGGGGGGAAAGGCGTGGCCCGGGGTGGTGATCCGGCGGCGGTAGAGGACCACCAGTTCCTGGGCGATCTCCCTCACCGCGGCGCGGACCCGGCTGCGGGTCCGCTCCCAGTCGGCGCCGCCCATGCGCGACAGGGTCGGGGTCTCGCCTCCGGTGTAGGGCGTCACCGCGTCGATCTGGTCGGAGGGGACGTAGAGCTTGTCCCCGCCCCGATACTCGAGGAGCAGGTAGTCGCGTTCGGCTCCCCCGATGGCCCGGGTCACCATGCCGCCGTAGTGGGCCACGCCGTGCTGGTGATGCACCACGTAGTCCCCGGCCTTCAGGTCGTCGAAGAACCCGCTGTCGATGGAGCGGGAGCGGGACCGGGGCCGGCGGTGGGCGCGCCGACGGCCGGTCACATCCGACTCGGCCAGCACGGCCACCTTGGCGGCGTTGAGCACGAAGCCGCGCTCCACGGGCGCCACGGTCAGGGTGAGGCCAGGTTCGGGCTCGGCCTCGGCCAGCACGGCGTCGGGATCGAGACGGTGGCGCAGAACCAGGCCGGATTCCTGCAGCGATGCGCCCACCCGCTCGGCGCTGCCGGTCCCTTCGGCACAGACCACCACCCGGAACCCGTTGGCGGCCAGGGTGCCGAGCCGGCTGACCAGCCGGGAGGCGTCCCCGACCACGGGGTCCCAGCCGGTGGCATCCACCGCCGGCGTCTCCGAATTCTCGGGGGTGTTGGTGATCGACCACACCGGCGCCGAGGTCCCCGCCAACATGCGCTCGAAGGCCAGATGCAGGGGAGGAAAGCCCCGCTCGGCCGCTCCGGCCCAGGTCTGGGCCAGCGTCGAGGCCAGGGCAGCTTCCTCCTCGAGAACCTCCGAGGCCCGGTCCCGCATCCGCCGGGGTTCGACCAGAAGGATCTGGGCGTCATCACCGAGGAGGTCGGGCAGGAGGATCTCCTCCTCGGCCAGCCATGGCAGCCAGGACTCCATCCCGTCGAAGACCAGTCCCTCGGCCAGCTTGTCCCACTGCTCTCGGGCCCAGGGCTCGGCGCCGATCAGCTCGGCGGCCCGACGCCGCACGGCTTCATCGGCCAGCACTTCCCGGCAGCCGAAGATCTCGACCTCGGCCCGCTCCTCGGTCGAGCGCTGGTCGAAGACGTCGAATTCGGTGAGACGGTCGACTTCGTCGCCCCAGAGGTCGATGCGCACCGGGGCGTCGGCGGTGGACGGGAACACATCGACTATCCCGCCCCGCACCGCCACTTCTCCCCGGTGCTCGACCTGGTACTCCCGCCGGTAGCCCATGGCCACCAGGGCTGCTACCAGTCCCTCCTCGTCCAGGGTGTCCCCAGCCCGAACCACCACCGGCGCCTGCTCACAGGCGCCCGGGCCCAGGCGTTGGAGCAGAGCCTTGACGGTGGACACCACCACCCGGGGCGGAACCCCCTGGCGGAGGCGCCATATGGTCCGCAGCCGCCGGCCCATGGTCTCCACGGCCGGGCTGACCCGCTCGAAAGGCAGGGTCTCCCAGGCGGGGAAGGCCTCGACCTGATCGGGGCCCAGGAAGGCGCTGAGGTCGTGGGCGAGGCGGTCGGCATCGGCCTGGGCCGGCAGGACGACCAGGATGGGACGGCGGGACGAGAGGTGGGCCAGGCCGGCCACCGTGATGGCCCGGGCCGGCTCGGACACGGCCAGCACCCCGTGGGAGCTGCCGGCCATGGCGACTAGGGCGGGTTCGGCCCGCAGCAGGGGCGGCAGTCGGTGCAGAAGCTCTGTCATCGGGTGCCTGCGGCGGAGCCGCTCATAGGGAGTTGTAGAAGTTCATGGCCGCATCGACGCCGTGGACCAGGATGTGCTCCACGGCATCGGCGGCGGTGGCCACGGCCACGTCGATGTCCTCCTGCTCCTTCTTGGAGGGCGGGCTGAGGACATGGCCGATGCCGTCACCCGGGCGGCGGTTGCGACCGGGCGCCTTATCGATGCCTATGCGCACCCGGCTGAAGCCCCGGTCGTGCAGATGGGCCTCGATGGAACGCAGCCCGTTGTGCCCGGCCAGGCCCCCGCCGGCCTTCACCCGCACCACCCCGGCGGGAAGGTCCAACTCGTCCTGGACTATGACCAGCCGGCCCACGTCCTCGATGCCGAAACGCCTGACCAGGCTGCGCACGGCCAGGCCCGAGTCGTTCATGTAGGTCTGGGGAAAGGCCAGAGCCAGACGCCGGCCGTCCACCTTGGCCTCGCCCACCAGGGCGTGGTCGTTACGGGAGTGACGGAGCCGCTCCCCGTGGCGCTCGGCCAGGAGGGTCACCACCATCGCTCCCAGGTTGTGCCGGCTGCGGGCGTATTCCGGGCCAGGGTTGCCCAGGCCGACCGCCAACAGGTCGGCGGGGGTGCCGCTGCGGTGCCGGAGCAGCCCTAAGCCTCGTCCGAGCCGCCGGCATCGGCGGAGCCGGAGTCCGACCCGGCCGCGCCGGAGTCCTGGGCCTGAGTGGCCCCGGTGCTCTCGGCGGAAGCCTCGGCCTGCCCGGCGGCAACGGCTTCGACCTCGGCGTCCATGGCCGCGGCCTCGGCGGCGGCCTG
>DATLUK010000156.1:0-2482 GCA_035533195.1 Acidimicrobiales bacterium
GTGGCGGTCCTGTCCACCAGCCACGGTCTCATGACCGACCGGGAGGCTCGCCGCCGCCGGGTCGGTGGCGAGATCCTCTGTTACGTCTGGTGACGGAAGTCAGGAGCTGAACGCAGATGTCTCGAATCGGTCGATCCCCCATCCCCGTCCCCTCGGGTGTCGAGGTCTCTGTTGCGGGTCGCGACGTGACCGTCAAGGGCCCCCAGGGCAGCCTTGGCCGTCGCCTGCCGGGTGAGATCACCCTCCGTCAGGAGGGTGGCTCCGTCCTGGTCGAGCGGCCCGATGACCAGCGCCAGAACCGGGCTCTGCACGGTCTCACCCGCTCGCTGCTGGCCAACATGGTCACCGGCGTCACCAGCGGCTACTCCAAGGAGTTGGAGATAGTCGGGGTGGGTTATCGCGCCATTCCCAAGGGCCCGAACCAGATCGAACTGGCCCTGGGCTTCAGTCACCCCGTCATAGTCGATGCCCCCGGTGGGATCACCTTCGAGGTCCCCCAGCCCACCCGCGTGGTGGTGAAGGGTATTGACAAGGAACTGGTCGGCCAGGTGGCCGCCAATATCCGCAAGATCCGCAAGCCCGAGCCCTACAAGGGCAAGGGCGTCCGCTACGCCGGTGAGCGGGTAATCAGGAAGGCCGGAAAGGCAGCCAAGTGACTGCTCGCGCTCGCTACGACACATCCACCAAGGCCGGCCTCCGTGCCCGCCGCCACGCCCGGGTCCGCCGCAAGGTGGAGGGCACGGCCGAGCGCCCCCGCCTGGCCGTGTTCCGGTCCAACCGGCACATGTCGGCCCAGGTCATCGATGACGCCACCGGGCGCACCCTGGCGGCCGCCTCCACCGTCGAGTCCGACCTGCGGTCCGCCCAGACGGGCAATCGGGATGCGGCCGCCTCCGTCGGACGGTTGGTGGCCGAGCGGGCCAAGGCGGCCGGTATCACGACCGTGGTCTTCGACCGGGGCGGTTTCATTTATCACGGGCGGGTGGCCGCCGTGGCCGACGCCGCCCGCCAAGCAGGACTGGAGTTCTAGGAAATGGCTGACGGACAGTTCGAAGAGAGGACCATCAAGGTCAACCGGGTCTCCAAGGTCGTCCAGGGCGGTCGCCGGTTCTCCTTCACCGCCCTAATGGTGATCGGTGACGGCAACGGCCGGGTCGGGCTCGGATACGGGAAGGCCAAGGAGGCCGGTCTGGCCGTTCAGAAGGGAATCGAGGAGGCCAAGAAGAGCCTCTTCAACGTGCCCCTGGCGGGATCGACCATCACCCACCCCGTCCTCGGGGAGAGCGGCGCCGGCCGGGTGCTGCTCAAGCCGGCTGCTCCCGGTACCGGGGTCATAGCCGGCGGGGCCGCCCGAGCCATCCTGGAGATGGCCGGCATCCACGACATCCTGGCCAAGTCCCTCGGGTCCTCCAATGGGATCAACGTGGCTCACGCCACCATCGCCGGGCTCAAGGCCCTCAAGCGTCCGGACGAGATCGCCCGCATCCGGGGAAAATCCCCCGAAGAGGTGACCCCGGCCGGGGTCCTGCGGGCTTACCGGGAACGCGAGCGGGGCCTCCACCCACCCCGCGAGGTCGCCTGAGATGGCTGAATCCACCCTCAAGGTCACCCAGGTCCGCTCGTCCATCGGGACCAAGCCCAAGCACCGTGGCACGCTGCGGGCCCTCGGCCTCGGTCGCATCGGAAAGAGCAACGTCCTGCCCGACCGCCCCGAGATCCGAGGGATGATCGCCCGCGTGCCCCATCTGATCGAAGTCGAGGAGACCCAGGCATGAAGGTCCACGAGTTACGGCCCGCCGAAGGGTCCACCCGGCCCCGCCGGCGGGTGGGACGAGGCATAGCCGGCAAGGGCGGCAAGACCGCCGGGCGCGGCACCAAGGGTCAAAAGGCCCGAAACAACATGAAGGCCGGCTTCGAGGGTGGCCAGCTGCCCCTGGCCCAGCGCGTCCCGAAGCTCAAGGGCTTCAAGAACCCCTTCCGGGTTGAGTACAACGTGGTCAATCTGGACGCCCTGGCCGGCCTGGAGTCCGACCGGGTCACCCCGGACACCCTGCGTACGGCCGGGTTGGTCCATAAGCACGGCCTGGTCAAGGTCCTGGGCCGGGGCGAGTTGGGCCGTAAGGTGTCGGTCGAGGCCCACGCAGTGTCCAAGTCGGCTGAGGCCGCCATCACCGGGGCGGGCGGGACGGTAACCATCCTTCCCATGCCCTTCGGTAACGGCCGACCCCCCGCCAAGGGGAACCAGCACACCAACCGCTGACCGCAGGGCCCCTGCCGGCACTCAGCGCCGGGGCCGGTCGGCGGTAGTCTGTCTAACCTTTTCGAGCGGGCCCCGGCCGGGCCCATGGGAGCCGCGCCGTGCTGTCGAGCCTGTCCAACATGTTCAGGGTCCCGGACCTCCGGAACAAGATCCTCTTCACGCTCGTCATCATCGGCCTGTACGCCTTCGGCGCCAACATCCCCTGCCCGGGTATCAGCCTGA
>DATLUK010000157.1:0-11672 GCA_035533195.1 Acidimicrobiales bacterium
GACACCCTGGATCCGTTTACCGACCGGGTCGATAAGGTCCACTACGTGCACCCCGAGACCGGGGGCGTCATCGGCTACCGGTCCCGTTTCGGGGTGGCCCTGGCCTCGGGCTGTCCGATGCTGCCGGCGGGGGCGATCGGCCCGTTCTCCGCCTCCTCGGAGGGCGACTCCGTGGAGGCCACCCTGACCGGGTTCCTGGCCCACTGCTCGGCCTATCGGCTGCGCCCGGCCATCATCGGCCTGGACACCCCAGCCATGGAGGCGGCCCGCCGTGCGGGTATGCACGCCCTCTATGTCGGGGACGAGGCCCTGGTGCGGACCGAGGGCTTCCGCCTGGATACGCCCTCCATGCGCAATGTGCGCCAGGCCACCAAGCGCAGCGCCAACTTCGGGGTCACGACCGAGGTTCGCCTGGAGGCCGAGGTGGACGCCGGCCTCCGGGCCGAGTTGGCCGAGGTGGCCGAGGAAGCTCTGGGCCTGGCGCCCGAACGGGGTTTCTCCATGACTTACAGCGACACCGCCCTGGGTCGCCCCGAGTGTGTGATCGTCATGTGCCGGGACGCCGAGGGTCGCCTCATCGCCTTCCAGCGCTATGCCCCCTGCATGGGGGGCCGGGCCCTCTCCCTTGACCTGATGCGGCGCCGGCCCCGTTCGCCCAACGGGGTCAACGAGCGCATGATCGTGGACACGGTGGCCTGGGCGGCTGAGCACGGCTTCGACCACGTGTCGCTCAACTTCGCCACCTTCAAGACCCTCATGGATCTGGGGGACGAGCGAAATCGCCTGCAGCGCCTCGAGTATTGGCTGGTCCACCTGCTCGACCGCTGGATCAGGGTCGAGTCGCTCTACCGGTTCAACGCCAAGTTTCACCCGGAGTGGCTGGCCCGCTGGGTCGCCTTCGCCTCGGTGGCGGATCTACCCGCGGTACTGGTTGCGGCCCTGGTGGCCGAGTTCGGTCCGGCCGGCACCATCTCTCATTCGTAGATCGAGTCGTCCTCCAGCGGCAGGCGCAGCCACGACAGCATCTGGCGCAGCTGTTGGTAAGCGGCCAGGCGGGCCGGGTCGGTGTCGGCCTCCTCGGCTGCCTCGACCGGCTCCCAGAGGCGCTTGATCATGGTCGGTCCCAGTTCGAGCAGGCTCCCGCTTCCGCCCGTGGCGTACTTGGCCAGGACGTAGCGGACGATGGCTCCTTCCGGGATGTCCATGGCCACGGCCAGTCTCCTGATAGTCGCCATCGGTTCCAGGTGGGCATAGAGGGCGACATCGGCCTTGAAGTTGGCGTCCGGGTCATGGGGCTCCCACGGCCCGGTCCATCTCTCCAGCTTGACGACGTCGGCCCCGCTGTCGTCTTCGCTGCTCACGTTGACCGATGCCACCGGGCCGTGACGCTACCGCTGGGCCCGGCCCGGGCCGGGGGCCGCCCCAGGGTCATCCACACCGCCGCTCCGAGGCCGGCCAGGAGGATGAGCAGACCGGCCAGGCCGGCGTCGTCCCAGCCGTCCAGACGGCCCCGGTAGGAGGGGCCAGGACCGACCCCCGGGGCGCCAACGCCGGAGGCGTCGAAGCCGGCCCCGGTCCCCGCGCCGGCCAGCACCAGGGGAGCGTCGGGCGCCACCACTCCGGGGATGGTCACCGAAGACGGCGCCGACGCCGACTCGATGTGCGCCCCCGGCGCGGTGCCGGCCTGGCCCGAGGCCAGGAGGGTGAGGGCCCGGCCCGGGTCGGAGGGCCGCCAGCCGCGTCCGTACCAGTCCTTGAGCAGTGACTCGGCCGTCTTGGCCTCCGGGGTGCGGCTGTCATCGGCCACCGAGCCGCTGGAGGGGAACCACTCCCACCAATCCACGCCCCGCCACCAGGAGCGCCCGGAGAAGGTCTCCAACAGGGCCTGGTACAGGTCGGATTGGAGCTGCCAGTCGGCCTGGCCCTGGAAGTCGAGGAACGGCTGGCGGGCGGCAAAGTCACCCGACATGTATCCAGCCTCCCCGAACACGATCGGCCGTCCCGTTCTCTGGGCCAGGCCGGCCAGTTCGCCCACCCAGTTGCGGCCCGGCGCGCTGGAGGACTGGCTCGAGGTCCAGTCCGTGAGCAGGCGGGAGAGGGCGGGGGAAGCTCCGTCGTCCAGGGGGAAGTAGGCCGAGATTCCGATCAGATCGACATCGGAGAGAAAGCGGGCCTGGCCGAGCACGTCCCAGTTCTCCTCGTAGGCCAGGGTCGCATGGAAGCGGCTGCGCACTGCGCTGATGACCGAGCGCCACTGGCTGGTGTCGGTCTCCAGCGAGGACATTTCGCTGCCGACGTAGAAAGTCGACGCCCCGTCCCGCTGGGCCAGGGTGGCGTAGTGGTCGACAAAAGCTCCATAGGCGGCAAAGAAGACCATCGCATCCGAGGGCTCCATCGTCCCCCTCCAGCCCCCTTGGCAGCCCGAGCAGTAGAAGACCGGGGTCAGGCTGACGGCCAGCCCGTCGGCCCGAGCCGTCCTGATCTCCGCGTCCAGCGAGGCGTCGGACTGGGTGCCCTGATAAGGGGCGAGCGTGTCCGAGGTCGGTCCGGTGGTCAGCCACCACACGAACAGCGAGACGGTGTTGAGCCCGTCGGCCTTGATACGGGCCAGGGCTCGGTCATCGGCGGCGCTGCCCATGTCCGGCACGGCCGCCCCGGCGGTCTGCCCGCCGGTGCCGTCGGCCACAGCCTTTATCCCGGCGGGGGTCTTCTGGGCCGGGGCGGCCGCCGCAGCCGGGGCGGCAGGCGGGGCGGCAGCCATGCTCGGGGCGGCCAGGGCGACAGTGGCAGCGGCCAGGGTGGCGGCCAGCGTTAATGCGGCGGCCAGCTTCATCGGCTGGAGGGACGCCCGGGGCGCGCTGGTCAGGGCCGTCCGGGCAGTCCGCACCAATGGGATTTCGCTCCCTGGGGCCGAAGTCCTGCCCGGTTAGCCTCGGGCGGCCATGGCGTCTCCAATCCGGCCGGTGCCGGAGGCCGTCATCCTGGGCACCGCCCTGGTGCTCAGAGTGGTCTGGCTGGTCGCCACCCGCCACCTCATCCTGGTCAACGATCCGGCCGATTACCAGCGATTGGCTGTATCCATCGCTGCGGGTCACGGCTTCGGCCGCACCGTCGTTGCTCCCGGCGGTGGGCCCACCGCCTTCCGGCCTCCGCTGTGGCCCTTGTTCCTGGCCGGCCTGTACTGGCTGGTCGGCGTCCATGTCACGGTGGCCCGGGCGGTCGAGGTGGTGCTCGGCACCCTGAGCGTCGGCCTGGTCGGTGTGCTGGCCGCTCAACTGTGGTCACGGGGCCCGGCCCGGGTGGCCATGGGACTGGCCGCCGTCTACCCGCCTCTCCTCCTGGCCGGCGGGTCTCTGTTGTCCGAGTCGCTGTCGCTGCCGCTCGAACTGGGCACCCTGGCCGCGGCCCTGGCCGCCCGGCGCTCTCCCCGGCCGGCTCGGTGGATCCTGGCCTGCGGCGTCGGCTGCGGCCTGGACATCCTGTGTCGGCCCGACAGCTTCGTGCTGCTGGTGCCCGTCTGTCTCCTGGTCGCGGTGCCCTGGATGTCGCCCGGTCGGGCCGCCCCGGCCGTGGTGGTGGTGCTGGCCGGGCTCACTGTCACGCCGTGGTTGATCCGCGACGCCGTAGTCATGCACCACTTCGTACCGGTGACGACCCAGGGCGGCCTGGTGGCTTCGGGGACCTACAACGCCACCTCGGCGGAGGACCCCCTGCATCCGGCCGAATGGCGCCCGGCCGATCTGGTGCCCGGGTACCTCCCTCTCCTGCGGGGTGACGAGGTGACAGAAGAGGCGGCCCTGCGCCGGGCCTCGCTGCACTACATAGCCGAGCACCCTCTCTATCCGCTGAGGGCCTCGGGGTGGAACCTCCTGCGCCTCTTCGACCTCACCGGCCTGTCCGATCCGAGGGCCTCCTGGGCGGCCAACGGTTACGGGCCCGGCCTGGCCGATCTGGACGCCGTCGGCCTGGCCGGGGTGGTCCTCCTCGGCCTGATCGGCGTGTCCTCCTCCCTCGGGCGCAGCTCCCGTGGGGAAGGAGCCTGGCCGTCCCGTCCGGGGACCTGGCCGGTGTGGTTGGCGCCCTTCCTCCTGGCCGCCGTGACGGTGCCGGTCCTGGGGGAGAGCCGCCTGCGGGTCGGCATCGATCCGTTTCTGATCCTGGCTGCCGTGCCCGGCGTCTGGGCGGTCGGTCAGGCGTTCACCCGCCGCCGGGTCGCGGCCCGGTGAGGCAAGCCCTTTGGGTCACCTCGGAGGCGCCCGACTTCAGAGTCGGCGGAGGCTCCATCCGCCAGGCCCATCTGCTGGCTGGCCTGGCTCGGCGCTTCGACCAGGTCGACCTGGTGCTGGCCGGCCACCTCTCGGATCCGGAAGTGGCCGGCCTGCTCGGCCCGGTGAGCGAGGTGGACTTCGAGGAGCGCCGGGCGCCTTCTTCGGTGGCGGCCCGCCGGCTTGAAGATGTGTGGAAGGCCGTGGTGGGGCGCCGGCCGGCCGAGGTCCACGACCGCCGCCTGGAGCGGGCCGCTCTGCGCCGCCACCTCGAGGACCGGGTGGCAGGCGGCTCGGACCCGCCCTACGACGTGGTCCACGTCGAACACCTGGGTCTGGCCGGGATCGTCCCCGCCGGAGTCGGCCGGCGGTCATCCCTGGACGTTCAGAACGTCCCGTCCCGTATGGCTGTTCAGGCCGCCGCCCTGGCTCCCGGTCGGCGCCAGCGCGGGTTGCTCCGGGCCGAGGCCGCCGCCGCCCGCCGTTTCCAGGCCCGGGCCCTGGACGGCCTCGATCTGCTCAGTGCGGTGTCGGCTGCCGATGTCGCTGACCTCACCGGGGCAACGGTTCCGGCGCCGGGCGGGCCGGCGGTGATGGTCGTGCCCAACGGTGTGGACCTCTCCCGCTTCCCGGTGGCGCCCCTTCCGGCCGCGCCCCGTCTGGTCTTCACCGGGACCCTCG
This sequence comes from Acidimicrobiales bacterium, assembly GCA_035533195.1. Taxonomy (GTDB): domain Bacteria; phylum Actinomycetota; class Acidimicrobiia; order Acidimicrobiales; family JAJPHE01; genus DAHUYE01. Next base: position 4,947 of record DATLUK010000157.1, read on the forward strand.
ACTTCCTGCCCAACGAGGACGGGATCGTCTGGTTCACCGACCACGTGCTGCCCCTGGTGCGGGACCGGATCCCCGATGTCACTCTCGCCATAGCCGGTCGAAGGCCGACCGCCGCCGTGCGGGCCCTGGCCGGGCGCCCAGGGGTGCGCCTTCAGATCGACGTGGCCGACATGGGCGCCGTGCTGGCCGGCTCCCGAGTGGCGGTGGTGCCGGTGCGGATCGGCACCGGCAGCCGCCTCAAGGCGCTGGAGGCCATGGCCGCCGGCCGGCCGGTGGCCGGGACCTCGGTCGGCCTGGAAGGCATCGAGATCGAGCCCGGCACCCACGCCCTGGTGGCGGACGATCCGGCGGCCTTGGCCGCCGCTGTCGTTGATCTGTGCCGCCACGATGAGAGGGCGTCGGGCATCGGCCGGGCCGGTCGGTCCCTGGTGGAGACGACCTATGCCTGGGCGGGCATCGAGGACCGTTTCGCCGACGCCGTTTTTGCGCTGACAGCCGGTTGAGCCGAGCGACAGTCGCCTGACCGGGTCAGCCCCGGGCAGCGGTCTCTTCGGCGTAGAGCCGCCCGGTGGCCGCCGCCATGTCCGTGATGTCGAAGTCGGCGGCCAGCCGCTCCCGGGCGGCCGCGGTGAGCCGGTCCCTCAGAGCGGCATCGGAGAGCAGGAGGGAGACGGCGCCGGCCAGCGATGCCGCGTCCCCGGGCGGAAAAAGCAGGCCGGTGCGGCCGTGGTCGACCACGTCGCGGTTGCCAGTGGCGTCGGACAGCACGACGGACACTCCGGCCCGCATGGCCTCCAACGGCGCGTAGGGGCAGCCCTCGTAGAGCGAGGGCAGGACGAGCACGTCCAGTTGGCCGATGACGGTGGCGGCCCGGCTCAGGTGACCGACGCGCCTGACCCGGCTGGTCAGGGACAGATCGCGGATGGCCCGGTCCACCTCACCGGACAGGGGTCCGGAACCGATCATCACTGTCACCGCCTCGACGCCCTGGCGAAGGAGGATGCCGGCGGCCTCCACCACCAGACCCGGGGCCTTCTGCGGAACCAGCCGGCCGATGAAGCCGATCAGCGGAACGCCGGCGTCGATTCCCAACTGCGCCCGCAGGTCGGGGCCGCCCGGCGGGGGAGGGGTCGGGTCGATGCCATTGCGGATGACCACTATGCGCTCCTCGGGGACGATGGCCCGGATCGCCACCAGGCGGGCCTCGCTCTCGGACACGGCCACCAGCCGGTCGGTCAGCGGCCCGAAGCCGCGTTCGGCCGCCGCCGCCGGAGCCCCGGGGTAGACGCCGTTGGGGGTGTAGATGCGCCGGGGCCGGCCGGCGCCGCCCGCGCCGCCCCCGCCCGCGCCGCCCCCGCCTGTACCGGACCGGGCGCCGCCGACCGTGGCGGCAGCCAGGCGGGCCAGCGCACCGCCGGCCGAGCTGTGCCCGTGGACCACGTCCGGTCGCACTCTGCGCACCAGCCGCCCGAGTTCCCACAGAGCGGTGGCATTGCGCGGGCTGAGCGGGAGGCGGCGCATGTCGATGCGATGGATGGTGGCTCCGGCCGCCTCCATCTCCTCCACCGCTTCCACCGCGGTCACCCCTCCGACCCGACTGGGGGGCACGGCCACGTGATGCTCGACGCCGGCCACGCGGGTGACGAGATCCGAGACGTGGCGGGCCGTGCCTCCCTCCAGCGCCTCGAGCACGTGAACCACGACGGTCACCGCCGCGCCAGCCGGCGGTAGAGGGCCAGGTAGGCGTCAGCGGCGTCATCCCAGCGGAAGCGGTCGGCCCGGGCCCGGCCCCGCTGGATGAGGGTGGCGCGGATCACCGGGTCACCGGCGGCCCGGGCCAAGGCGTCGGCCCAGGCCCGCGGGTCCTCGGTCCGTACCAGGAGGGCGGCGTCGGCCACCGTGTCCCGCAGCCCCGGGGAATCAGCTGCCACCACCGGAACCCCCCAATACATCGCCTCGAGTGCGCTCAGGCCGAAACCCTCATAGCGCGACGGTACGGCCACCACCGTCGCCCCGGCATAGAGGCCGGGCAGGTCGGCGTCGGACACCCGGCCCAGGGCCCGCACCCGAGCGTCCGAAGCCCCGGGAGCGACGGCTTCCAACTCGCCCGGCGTGGGCCCGACCAGGACCAGCTCGGGCAGGCCCTCACCGCGGTCGTCCCGGGCGCCGGCGTGGGCCTGCAGGAGGGTGACGAGGTTCTTGTGCGGCTTGGCCGTGCCCACATAGAGGAGGTAGGGCGTCTTGGGGGGGCCACCCGGTCCGCCCGGAGTCGCCCCACCGGGACGGCCGGCCGCGGCCCAGGCAGAGTGGTCGACACCGTGGGCGATGACGACGTCGGCCGGCCGCCCGAGGACCCTGTCCAACTCTGCGGCGGTGTAGTCGGAGACGGCCACCACCGCCCGGGCCCGGCGCACGGCCACGGGCATGGCCAGGCGGTAGTACCCGCGGGCGGCGGCCGACCGGGCATGGTCGGCATGGGTCAGGGGGTGGACGTCATGGACGGTGAGCACCATCGGCAGCCTGGCCGCCAGCGGCAGGGTGAGATGGGTGGCGTGGTGGAGCTGCACGTGGTGGCGGACGAGGAGTAACGGCAGCTCGAACTGTTCCAGTGGCCCGAAGGGAGCCGAGGCGACGGCCAGGTTGCCCGCCGTCCCACCCGTACCGGGTGGTGCGCCCGGGACGCTGAGGGTCGCCTCGCCCAGCCATCCTCGTCGCCTCCGGCCGACCAACGCCATCACTTCCTCATCGGCCGCCGCCCGCCGCCGCAGCGCCGCCGTCAACTCGACGGCAAATCTCCCGATCCCCGGCAGCCCGGCGTGCCGGCAGTCGACCGTCACCCTCACCGGGTCACCTGGCTGGGTCCGCGCCTCTGACCGCCCGGGCCCGGTCGTACAGCGGCGCGCCCGTGGCGGTGGCGGCCAGCTTGGCCAGGGCCCGGATGCCCACCGCCGCCCCCAGCAGGGGCCGGGCCGCCGGCATGGTCCTCTCGGCGAAGTACCGGTACATCCCCATATGGCTCTCCACCACCCAGCGGAAGCGGGCCTGGACGATGCTCACCCCGCCGACGTGGGTGACCGTGGTGGCAGGATCCAGCCACACCTCCCAGCCCGCCGTCCGGGCTCGGGCCGTCCACTCGACCCCTTCCCAATCGAGCCGGTAGCGGGGGTCCTGGGGGCCGATCTCCTCCACCGCCGCCCGGCGCACCAGGTAGCAAGCCTCGGCGCCCCGTCCGATCGGCTGCTCGGTGCTGTGGGGCCACCCGTGCCACCAGTAGCCGCTCGGCCCGTCTGTCTCCTGGCGTCGATGAGCCCCGCTGAGCCCGAGCCGGCGCCCCATCAGGGCCTCGGCCAGAGAAGGCAGGTCACCGGCGCTGGTTTGAGCCACCCCATCCGGGCCTACGAGACGGGGCACCACCATGGCGGCCCGGTCGTGTCGCTCCATGACGGCCACCATGTTCCCGAGGGCGTTATCCGGCAGCACGATGTCGGGATTGGCGATGAGTACGTAGGGCGCGGTGGTGGCCGCCATCCCGATGTTGTTGGCGGCGGCCAACCCGGCGTTGCCCGGCTGCCTGATGACCCGGACGCCGGGGCTCTCGGGGGCCTCGGCGCTCCCGTCGGTCGAGGCGTTATCCACCACCACCGCTTCCCAGGCCGGCCCGGCCGGCTGGGCGGCCAGGCTCTCCAGCAGGGCGGCCAGATGCCGTCCGCTGTTCCAGTTCACGATCACCACCGAGACGACCGGCGGGTTCACCGGCCGGCGGCGCGCCGATAGGCGGAAACGGTGACGACGCTGGCCCCTTCCGGTCCGTCGGCCCGGTGGGCCAGTTCGGCCGCCCGGTGCCGGCCGGCCTCGGCCCGCTGGCGGCGGTAGTCGGGGTCGGTGCCGATCCGCAGGAGGGCGTCGGCCACCGGGCCGACGGCGGGCCGGTCCACCCAGGCCGGCGCGGTTCCGAGGATCTCGCCCAGGGCGCCCACGGCGGCGCAGACGACCGGCGCCCCGGCCGCCGCCGCCTCCAGGCCCGGAAGTCCGAAGCCCTCGTAGGCCGTCGGGTAGGCGAAAGCCTGGGCTCCGGCCAGGAGGCCGGCCCACTCGGTGTCACCGACCGGACCGGCCCAGCTGATCCCTTCCGAGCCAGAGGGCGGGGACTCGGTACCCACCACCACCAGCCCCGCCTCCAGGCCCCGGCGCCGGGCCTCCTGCCAGGCGGCCACGGCCACCGGTAGGCGCCGGCGGGTCGCTCCGCCCAGGGCCACCACGTAGTGCTCCCCGCCGGCCGGCCGGGCGCTGGTGGCCAACTCAGAGAAGCCGAAGGGCAGCTCGGGAGCGGCCACCATGATCCGGCCCGGCTCGACGCCGAGGGATGCCTCGATGTCGGCGGCCACGTGGTGGGAGCCGGTCAGGACCACCGCCGCGGTGCGGGCGGCGTGGCCGGACTGGACGAGGAAGGCGCTGCGCTGCCGGTGGCTGAACCACTCCGGGTTCCGCTGGAAGGAGAGGTCGTAGATGGTCACGACCATGGGCACGGGCTGTCGGTAGGGCAGCCCGTAGAAGGGACAGTGGAAGACGTCCACCCCCTTGCTGCTCAGCCATCGTGGGGCCGCCCACTGCAGCCAGGCCACGCCGCCCGGGCGCGGTGCCCGCAGGCGGTGGACGCCGGCGCCGACCGGGACCGAGGCCGGGGCGGGGAGCCGGTCGTCCAGGAGCAGGTGGAGTGCTTCGATCCCGTTCTGCCGATCGGCCGCCGGGACGATCCGCGCCACCAGGGCGGCCAGCGCCCGCCCGACCCCGCCCAGGGGCCGGGCCTGCAGCGTCCGGGCGTCGATGGCCACCTTCACGCCGGCCTCTTCATGCCGCTCGGCCCGCCACTAGTCGGTAGACCTCCACGTGGCCCCGGAGCGTCTCGGCCCAGCTGAAGCACCCGGACCGCCGCCGGGCCGCGCCGGCGGCCTCCAGGCGCCGCGAGGGATCGCCCAGAATCTCGGCCAGTCGCCCGGCCATGGCCGGGCAGTCCCCGTCGGCCACCAGCGCCCCGCCGTCGCCCACCACCTCGGTCACCGCCGAGTTGGCGAAGGCGACCACCGGCGTGGCCGTGGCCATGGCCTCCACCAGGGGCAGGCCGAAACCCTCGTGCCGGCTGGTGCACACCAGCGCCTCAGCTCCCCGGTAGAGGGAAAGCAGGTCGGGGACCCAGCCGATCACGTCGATCCTCCCCCGGGCTTCGCTCCCCCCCGAACCCAGGGCCTTCTCCATCTCCGCCCGCCACTGCTCCGTGACCCGGCCGGCCACCACCAGGCGGTGGGGCAGGCCGGCCCTGACCAGCTCGCTCATGACCAGACCCAACTCAGAGAAGCCCTTGTGCGGCGCGTACTCCCCGACCGACAGCAGGTAGGGCCCTCGCTCCGGTTCCGGGTCGGCCCCCGCCCCTGCACCGACCTTTGCCGGCGCCGTCGCGTCATCGGCCGGCCGGTAGTGGGGGTCAGGGGCCAGATGGATGACCTGGACCCGGTCGGGGGATACGCCCAGGTGCTGTACGGCCTGCTCGGCCGAGTGGCGGCTCAGGGCGATGACGGCATCGGCCGAGCGCACCCGAGCGGCCCAGCGCCGCCAGCGCCGGCGCTCGACGGCATAGGCCGGGTGGGGGTCGGCCAGGGGCAGGACATCGGCGATGGTCTGGACCCACGGCAGCTTGACCTGCCTGGGAGGATCCAGGGCCGGACTGTGGAACACCCGATCGGCGCCGGTCGGATTGGAACCGTGGCCTCCGACCCGCCGGCCGAGCCGAGCCAGTCGGCGGGCGAGGAGGAACTGGTGCTCCGCCGCCGCCCATCGATCCGGTGCCCGGTGGGCGAGTGGGATCCGTCCGACCCCGGGTGGCAGCGGGCCGGCCGGCTCGATCAGGACCGACAGGTCGAGATCGGGGATGGTGGCCAAGCCGGCCACCAGTTGGCGGACGTAGGTGCCCAGCCCCCGATAGGACGAGGCGTCGGTGAGCGATCGACCGTCGATGGTCACCGACAGGGTCGTCACGCCCGGCATTCTGACTCTGGGCGTCAGCGATCACGGGTATGAGCCGGCGGCTCAGCGTTGGCCGGCCACCTCCCGGTACAGGGCCTCGTAGGCGGGCCCGACCGATTCGGCCCACCCCCAGCGGCGGGCGTGGTCGGCGCAGTGGCCCGGGGTCGGGCCTTGGCGGGCCAGTTCGACCGCCTCGGTCAGGGCCCGCGCCAGCCCGTCATCGTCCCCGAAGCGGGCGGTGCGTCCGACTTCGGGTCGGTCGGCCACTTCGAGCATCCCGGCCTCGGAAGAGCAGGCGACCGGCGTACCGCAGGCCAGCGACTCGGCCAGCACCAGCCCGAAGGCCTCGTCCCGGGACGGCAGGACAGTGACGGTGGCCGAACGGTAGAGATCGGGCATGGCGTCGGGACCCACGTCGGCCAGTTGGTCGGTCGCCTGGTCGAGCAGGGCGGCCCCGTCCGACCCCAGGCCCTCGATGGCCAGTGGATCGGTTCGGGCCAGAGAGGGGTCGACCGAATCCTTGATGCCGCTGACGACCCAGGCCGGGTCCCCGGGCCCGCACAGCACCAGCCGGGCTTCTGGATAGGAACGGCGCAGTCCGGCCAGGGCAGCCAGGGCGTGATGGACTCCCTTGTAGACCTCCGAGGCGTCGGAGGCGAAGAGAACCCTGACCGGACCGACTCGGGGTTGGAGGTTGGGCGTGAAGAG
>DATLUK010000158.1:0-7629 GCA_035533195.1 Acidimicrobiales bacterium
GGCTGAGCCGTTGTCATCACTTCCCACGATGACCTCGGCCGGCTGGGTGGAAAGGTCGAGCACGGGCGATGACTCGATCTCGATGGCGCTGGTGGGTTGGCCCGGATCGACGTCCCGGCTCCAGACCACCTTGCCCGTGACGGCGTCGAGGGCGTAGAGGGTCCCTCCGCCCCCCACGAACACCCAGGCATGCTTCTGGCCCGGCAGGCGCATGACCTCTGGTGATGAGACGAACTCCCCGAAGCCGGTCTGGTGCCGATCGGTGCTGGTGAAGGACCACTTCACCGACCCGGTGGCGGCGTTGAGAGCCCGGAAGATCCCCGCCGAATCGCCCACGTAGACGATGCCATCCACCACCGCCGGCTCGGCCGTGACCGCCGCCTGAGTCGGGACGAACCACCGCGGTGCCAGGGTCGAGGCATTGGCCTGGTCGATGGCCGGCCCGGAGGCGGCACAGAGCGAAGCCCGCGCCGAGTGGAGCGGATCGTGGCCCATCTCCGGCCAGGAGGCCGGACAGCTGGGCCTCACCGGGGCCGAGGCCTGGGCCGGAGCCGACAGGACGGCCGCCGCCGCCAGGGCCGCCAGGCCGGCGGACGCGCTGAACAGACGGAGGCGGGACATGACCTGTTCCTTCGTCGCCCCGACACCCAACTCCTGCCCCTGCTCCGGGGACTCACCCCATCGGGCGTTTAGAATCCCGCCAATGGGGGCCACGGTGAACCAAAAGGGAACTTATGACGTAATTGTCATCGGAGCTGGCTTTGCCGGGCTCTACTCGGTCCACCTGTTGCGCGAGGAGGGCTTCAGCGTCCGGGCCCTGGACCGGGCCGACGGGGTCGGGGGCACGTGGTACTGGAACCGCTATCCAGGAGCCCGCTGCGACGTCCAGAGCATCGAGTACTCCTTCAGCTTCAACAAGGAGATCCAGGAGGAGTGGGACTGGACGGAGCTGATGCCGGCCCAGCCCGAGATCGAGGCCTACCTCAACTTCGTCGCCGACCGGCTGGATCTACGCAGGGACATCCAGCTGTCTACCACCGTGACCAGCCTGGCCTTCGATGAGGCCCGCTCCGAGTGGTCGGTGGAGACCGACCGGGGCGAGAGGTTCGATGCCCGCTGGGTGATAGCCGCCACCGGCTGTCTGTCCGAGCCCCTGGACCCGGCCATCCCCGGGGTCGACGGCTTTGCCGGGCCCACCCTCTACACCAGCCGGTTCCCCAAGGAAGGATTCGACTTCACCGGGATGAAGGTGGGGGTGGTGGGTACCGGATCCTCGGCGGTGCAGTCGATTCCCATCATCGCCGAGCAGGCCGAGGCGCTGTATGTGTTCCAACGGTCGGCCGCCTACAGCCGTCCGGCTGACAACCGGCCTCTGCGCCCAGGGGAGCTGGAGGAAGTGAAAGCCGACTATGAGTCGCTTCGCCTGCGCCAACGGGCCGCCTACGCAGGGCTGGTCAGCTTCGGCGCCGTGTCCTTCGAAGGCATGACTCCGCCCACCCGGCGCATCCTCGATACTCCTCCCGAGGACCGCATGACCGTGCTCGAAGAGTTGGGTTGGAGCGCCCCGGGAGCCTGGGCCGATGTGATGTTCGACCTGGAGGCCAACCAGGCCGGCACCGAGCTCTACGCCGAGATGGTCCGCCGCCAGATCCGCGACCCCCAGGTGGCCGAGGCGCTGATCCCGCACTACCCCATGGGCTGCAAGCGCCAGATACTCGACACCGGCTACTTCGAGACCTTCAACCGCGACAACGTCACCCTGGTCGATCTTCGCTCCGACCCACTGGTCGGCATCGCTCCGAGCGCGGTGCGCACCCAGTCGCGGGCATTCGAGGTCGACGTGCTGGTCCTGGCCACTGGCTTCGACGCAATGACCGGCGCCCTCAACAAGATGGACATAGCCGGCCGCGGCGGCCGATTGCTGCGGGAGGTGTGGGGGGACCAGGGGCCGGTCAGCTATCTCGGTCTGGCGGTGGCCGGTTTCCCCAACCTGTTCACCATCACGGGCCCGGGCAGTCCCTCGGTGCTGACCAACATGGTTGTCTCCATCGAGCAGCACGTGGAGTGGATCGTGGCCTGCATGGAATACATGCGCGACAGCGGACATCGCAGCATCGAGGCCGACGCGGCCGCCCAGGAGGCGTGGGTGGACCACGCCGCCGGCCTGGTAGCCGGAACGGTGAGGAACTCCGACTCTTGCAACTCCTGGTATCTGGGCGCCAACGTCCCCGGTAAGCGCCGCATCCACATGCCCTATGTAGGTGGCCTCCCGGCCTACCGGAAGAAGTGCGACGAGGTGGCCGCCGCCGGCTACGAGGGCTTCGTTCTGGCCTGAGCGCTCAGCCGAGCTCAGCTGAACCGAAGGCCCTCGAAGGCTCCCGAGGATCTCCAGTCGGCCAGATAGCTGAAGAAGGCCATGGCCCCGAAGGGATACCCGACGTTGAACCGGGCCCGCGGCCCGGGGTCCTGGCCCTCGTTGTTGTAGTAACCCGGCGTGCAGTCGGGAGAGCCGAGCATCATCCCCGGTCCGCTCAACAGGAGGTCGATCCAGGCCTGCTCGGCCTCGGCGGTCACCTCCACCCGAGAGCAGCCGCCCTCCACGGCGTGTCTGACCACCGCAGCAATGGTGCGGCCCGACTCGGTCAGGTTGTGCGGGACGTTGGAGATGAGGTTCGCGCCCTGGGTCGGCTGAACGATGAAAGCGTTGGGAAAGCCGTGGGAGTAGACGCCGTGCATGGTGCGCATGCCCTCGTCCCAGTGCTCGGAAAGCTTGCGGCCACCCACCCCGGTCAGATCGAAGCCGGCCCGGCTGGTGTACTCGCTGCCGACCTCGAAACCGGAGGCGTAGATGATGCAGTCCACCTGGTACTCCCGACCCAGGGCGACCACCCCGGTGGGAGTGATGCGCTCGACCCCCTGTCCGTCGGTGTGGACCAGATGGGTTCCCGGCGTGTTGTAGGCCTGCAGGTACTCATCGTGGAAGCAGGGCCGCTTGCACAGCTGGCGGTACCAAGCCTTGAGCCCGGCCGCCGTCTCGGGGTCGGTCACTATCGAGTCGACTCGGGCCCGGATCTCCTCCATCTTCTCGAAGTCGGAGTCCTCGAAGGCCTCCATCATCTTCTGCGGGGTGAGCCCCTCGGTGGGCAGGGCGAGGATCCGCGACCGCACCCGCCGGGCCAGGTCGGTCCAACCGTCCTGGACCAGGTCGTCCTCGGCCGCCCCGCCCGACTGGTTGGCGGTGAAATTCTCCAGCCAGCGCTGCTGCCAACCCGGTGTGTTTATCTCGGCAAACCACTCCGGATCGGTCGGGCGGTTATCCCTCACGTCCACCGATGACGGCGTGCGCTGGAACACATACAGCTCCTGGCAGGATCGGGCCAGGTGGGGCACACACTGGACCGAGGTCGCCCCGGTCCCGATGATGGCCACCCGCTTGTCGGCCAGCTTGTCCATCGGCGCGTCGAAGGGATCCCCGCCGGTGTAGTCGTAGTCCCACCGGCTGGTATGGAAGGAGTGACCCTCGAAGTCCTCGATGCCGGGCAGTCCGGGCAGCTTGGCCACGTGGAGGGGTCCGGTGCCCATGCCGATGAAGCTGGCCGTGAAGCGGTCACCCCGGTTGGTGCTGACCAGCCAACGGGATTCGCCCTCCTGCCACTCCAGGTCCGTCACTTCGGTATGGAACAGGGCCAGGTCGTACAGGCCGTACTGCTTACCGATGCGCTGGCAGTGATCGAGGATCTCGGGAGCGTGCGCGTACTTTTCCGTCGGCATGTGGCCCGTCTCCTCCAGGAGCGGCATGTAGACGAAAGAGGCGGTGTCGCACTGGGCGCCGGGGTAACGGTTCCAGTACCAGGTGCCGCCGAAATCCCCGGCCTTATCGAGGATGCGCACATCCTCGATACCGGCCTCCTTGAGCCGGGCCCCGGTGACCAGCCCGGCAAAGCCACCGCCTATGAAAGCGAACGTCACATGATCGGTGACCGGATCCCTCTCCACCAATGGCGTATAGGGGTCCACCGAGTAGTGGGCGAAGCGGCCGGTCAGGCGCTGGTACTGGGCGCTGCCGTCGGGGCGCAGTCGCTTGTCGCGCTCCTCCCGGTACTTGACCTTGAGCGCCTCCTTGTCGACGCCGCTCGTGCCTTCCCCTTGGCGGATGTCGGTCATTTCCCCTCCGGTGTGATCAAGAGGGCCACTCAGCCGGCGCCCCGGAAGGGGCGGGCGTCGCCCAGGACCGATAGGTTAGGCCCGGAACGGTCGTTCTGCCAGCGACCGTGAGCGCCACGACCGCCCACCGGCCGGGTCAGCCCAGCAGTTCGTGGATCCGCCTGGCCACCTCCACCCGGAGGCCGAGACCGTCGATCAGTTGCGGTACCAGCCGGGAGGACCGTCGCGTCACCTCGGCCGGCGCCGGCCGTATCCCGACCGCCCTTTCGATATTGAATACCAGCTGCGCCAAGAACCGGCTGAGCACCCCGGCCAGCTCGTTGTCCCCCAGAGGTCGCCCCGGCCCACCGGCAGCCCCGTAGGCGCCCAAGACCATCCTCACCACCTCGAAGTTCATCCAGGCCCCGAGGTTGAGGGCCGTGGCGGCCAGGTCCTCGGCCGGCGGCCGGGGGCCGGCCCGGTCCCAGTCACAGAGGAACGGGGTTCCCCGCGCGCCCAGAACGATGTTGTTCTGGTCGAGGCTTCCATGGGTCATGACCGGGCCGTCATGGCGGAGGGCGGCGGCGGCCCGTTCCCTGACCACCGCCACCAGAGAGCCGACGGGGCGGAGGACCGGCGCCCAATGGACACCAGCTGCCTCCGCCGCCCGGGCCAGCTCGGCCCAGGCCGCCTCCCCCACCGGCTCGGGCCGGGGATAGGACACCAGGTCCGGTGGCGCCACCGCCAGCCCGTGGAGGCGGGCCAGGGCGCCCCCCGCCCAGCGGGCCACCTTGACTGGGACGGGCCCGGGCGGACACGGGTTGCCCGCCACCCAGTGATGGACCCGGACCGGGGCCTCGGCCCCGCCGCCCAACCTGGGGACCCAGCCGAGAGCGCCACCTTCTTCGGGATTGGCCACGGGGAGGGGCATGGAGACGCCGGCCTCGCCCGCCCGCAACTCGAAGGCCCAGGCCGCCTCGAGGTCCTCCTCCCACCGGGGGTCGGACCAGGGATTGAGCATCTCCTTGACGGCGAAGGTACCCCCCTCCGTCCGGACCCGGAACACCCGATTGGACCGGGCCCGGCCCACAGGCGCCATGGGCCCGATCGGATCGCCCAGGGCGAAGAGGGTCGCCACCGCCCGGGCCGAGGGCCAGTCCGCCACCTCGTCAGGAGGTCCAACAACCGGATCATGGGACATCTCCCGGGCAGGGTAGGCCGGTCGGCGGGACGGGGTAGGCCGGTCGGCGGGACGGGTGGCCGTATCTTGTTGGGGTGATGCAACCGTCCGCCACCGGCCCGGGATGGCGGCCATGACCAAGCTCATCGTCCAGGTGCCCTGCCTGAACGAAGCCGACCAGCTGCCTGACCTGGTTCGCCACCTGCCCCGCCAGGTGGACGGTTTCGACCAGGTCGAATGGCTGGTCATCGACGACGGGTCTACGGACGGCACCGTGGACGTGGCCCGTTCGGTTGGTTTCCACCACATCGTGCGCCTCCCCGTGCACAAGGGACTGGCCATCGCCTTCCAGACCGGGCTGGACGCCGCCCTCAAGCTGGGCGCCGACGTGATCGTCAACACCGATGCCGACGGCCAGTACGACGGCTCGGACATCGCCAGGCTGGTGAAGCCACTCCTCCAGGGCGAGGCCGACATGGCCGTGGGCGACCGGGGCGTATCCAGCGCCGAGGGCTTCAACTGGACCAAACGCCGGCTCCAGACCCTGGGCAGTTGGGTGGTCAGCCGGGCCTCCGGCACCAAAGTCCCCGACGCCACCTCGGGCTTCCGGGCCTACAACCGCGACGCCGCTCTCCAGCTGGTCGTGGTGACGGCCTTCACCTACACCCTGGAGACACTCATCCAGGCCGGGGCCTCATCGGTGACGGTGGCCAATGTCCCGATCGCACGCCACCACGTCGAGCGGCCGTCCCGGCTGTTCACCTCCAACTGGGACTACATCAAGAAAAGCATCGGCGGCATCTCCCGCATCTATGCCTTCTACCGGCCCCTGCGGGTCTTCACCACCGCCTCGGCCGTTCTGGCCCTGGCCGGTCTGGCCGCCTGGTCGCCCTTCCTCATCAGCTGGGTGGAGGGCAATCCCCATGGCCACATCCAGTCGATCATCCTCGGGGCGGTTCTGATCATCGCCGCCGTGCAGATCTTCGCCCTGGGGATCGTGGCCGACCTGATGGCCAAACAGCGGGTCCTGTCCCAGTTCACCCTGGAGCGGGTGCGTCGCCTGGAGGTCCACACCGGAACTCCGCCTTCGCACTACGAGCCTGGCGGTCCTCCCGCAGTCCGGGATCCGGCGGCGCCGGACATTGGACCCCCGACCTCTTAGGCCCTGACCTCTTAGACTCCGGTGTGGTCTGGTCGGGGCGTGTGACCCGAGGCTGAAGGGGACCGCGGTGAAGCAGTTGACCGGCCTGGACGCCACGTTCCTCTACATGGAGACGGCCAAGCAGTTCGGCCATGTATCGGGCCTGTCCATCCTGTCCAAGCCGCGGCCCGACTACGACCCGTTGGCGGCGTGGCGCTCACAGGTGGAGAGCAGGCTGCATTTGTTGGAGCCGCTCAGGCGGAAGCTGGTCTCCGTACCGCTCGGGCTCGACCACCCGATGTGGATCGAGGACGCCGAGTTCGACCTCGACTACCACGTCCGCCACACCGGCGTGCCCCCTCCCGGCAACGATGAGCAGCTGAGCGAAGTGGTCGCCCGCATCATCGGTCGGCCCCTCGACCGCAACCGCCCTCTGTGGGAGAGCTACGTCATCGAGGGCCTGGAAGGTGACCGTTTCGCCATCCTGACCAAGGTCCATCACGCCACCGTTGACGGCGCCTCGGGGGCCGAGCTGTTGACCATGATGATGGACGAGACCGAGGCGGGCGACCCGGTGGCTCCCCCGGATCAGGCCTGGATGCCCGAGCGGCGCCCCACCGACCTCGAGGTGCTGGCCCGGGTCCTGCCCAACCTGATCCGCAAACCGGGCCGGGCCGTGTTGGTCACGGCCCGCACCCTTCGCCAGCTGGGCCAGGCCACCCGGAACCCGATCATTGCCGAGGCCGGCCGCCAGCTCCGGGCCAGCCTCCGCGGTCCTCTGGGCACGGTCATGAACTTCGGCCGCCAGCGCGAGGACACCAACCCGCTGCCCCGCCTGCCAACTCTGTCGGCGCCCATGACCCCGTTCAACCAGGCCATCACCGCCCACCGCCGCTTCGCCTTCCGCTCCACCTCGCTGGACACGGTCAAGCAGGTCAAGAACGCCCTGGGGGCGACGGTCAACGACGTGGTCATGGCCGTCTGCGCCGGCGGCCTGCGCACCTGGCTCATCCGCCACGGTGCGCTGCCCGACGCTCCCCTGGTCTCCATGATCCCCGTCTCCATCCGCACCGGGGAGGAAACGGAAAAGTGGACCAACCGCGTTTCGGGCCTGGTGGCCGTCCTGCCCACCGACCTGGACGATCCGATCGAGCGGGTCAAGGCC
>DATLUK010000159.1:0-3786 GCA_035533195.1 Acidimicrobiales bacterium
CCGCTCCTGACGGGCCAGGGCCATAGCCTGGACGATCATTCCCCCCATCGACCAGCCGGCTATGTGGGCCCGAGTCGCACCCACGGCATCGAGAACAGCGAAGCCATCGGCGGCCATGTCCTCCACCGTGTACCTCGGCCCACCCTTGAGGTGGCTGGACAGACCGACATCGCGGTTATCGAAGCGGACGACTCGCAGACCCCGGGCCACGAAGCGCTCGCAGAACTCGACCTTGAAGTTGATGCATTGGCTTCCTAAGCCGTTGACCAGCAACAGGACCGGCGAGGAGTCGGAACCAAAGGTCTCGTAGTAGAGGGAGACGTCTCCATTAGCGGTGGTAGGCACGTGGGTTGTCACTCCTCGGGCGTCTGGCTGACCCTGCCCGCACCATAGATCGCCGCAGCGAAGAGGTCCCAGGGGGTGTCGGCGGTGCCGCCCCCGGCGGCTATGGCTCAGCCGGCTAGGCCCTCAACCACCGTTGCCTGGGCCAGCCGGGCGAGGGCTGGCGCCAGCACCGCCAGCTTCGAGCGCCGCAGGCCGCTGCCGATCACCACGACGTCTCGGGAGAGAACGGCGGCGTCGATCAGGATGGTCCAGCCCAGGGGCAGGCCGATCGGGGTGATTCCGCCGAACTCCATTCCGCTGAGGCCAAGGGCGTCCTCCATGGGAGCGAAGGACGCCTTACGAGCCGACAGGGTGCGGCGCACCACGCCGTTGACGTCGGCCCGGGTGGTGGCCAGAAGGGTGCAGGCGGCATAGGTGGTCTCCTCGCCCCTCCGGCCGGCAATCACCACGCAGTTGGCCGAGTCGGCCGGGTCCACGCCGTAGCGGCGGCAGAAAGCGGCCGTATCGGCCAGGTCAGGGTCGATCTCTGCTCCCAGCACGCTGGCACCCTCCGTCCAGGAAGCCAGGGCGGCGGCGACCGGGGGGGCGACCAGGTCGGTGCTGACCGGAGCCCAGATCAGAGAGCCGGGACCATCCACGCTCCCAGTCTGCCCGGCCGAGGAGGGCTGGTGTCCTACATTGACCCTGTGGGCGACCCGGATCCGGAGGAGCTGCCGGGGCGGCGCCTCCTCCGGGTGTTCCGCTGCTTTGCTTTCATCGACCTGTGCGACTTCACCCAGCTGGACGATCGCCTCGGGGATGACGCTGCAGTAGCCGAGCTTCGCAGCCTGCGCTCGGCTGTGCGCACCGGGGCCACCAACTGGGGCGTCCGGGTCGATAAATGGCTGGGGGACGGCGTCATGCTGGTCGGGGTCGAGGTGGAGCCGCTGATCCGAGCCGTACTCTCCGTGTTCACCGGGCGGGAGTCGGGCCGCTTGCCCCTTCATGGCGGGGTGGCCGGAGGGCCTGTGATCCTGATGGAAGGTGATGACTACGTGGGGCGGGTGGTGAACGTCGCCTCCCGGCTGTGCGATGCGGCCGGGCCGGGGGAGTTCCTCTGCACCGCCGAGACGGTGGCCGATCTCGACTGGCTGCCGGTCAAGGGATCGGTGGAGGAGCGGGTCAAGGGCTATGCCGACCCGATCCGGGCCGTCGTCATCCGTCCCGGTACAGTCGCCTCGGGCTCCGGCGCTCTCAGCTGAAGAGGCACATCACCCGAGCCTCGATGCTGAAGCGGGGCGGATTACCCACTTCGATTCCGGGGTCCCGGAACGCCGAGTGCGGCGTGAACCAGGTCCGGCCGGCATCGACCAGTTCGGTGTCGTAGGTGCGGAAGGCGACCACCTCTCCCGGAGTCATATCCGGGAAGGTGTACCAGGCGTGAGCGGACGGAGCGGGCGGGGCCAGGACCGCCAGGGCGTCGAAGCTGCGTCCGCCGGCCACGTAGCCGGTGTAGCGGAACGGTCGCGTCTCCTCCGGCGTAAGCGTCTGGCAGTCGCAGAAGGCCAATGGATAATCCATGCGGGAGGCGCCCAGGTTGCGCCAGAACTGCATCACCAGGATGCGTCCCGCCCCGGCCACGTCATCGGCGGTCCGTCCGCGGCGGGCCAGCGCCGCCGCCCCCCGGCCGTGCGCGCCCTGGTAGGCGGCCCGGGCCACGTCCTCGTAGTTGGCGGCAAAGTCGGAGTGCACGAGCATCACCGGTGACTGGTCGCGCCCGGACCGGGCCGACGTCGCCCGGGTCACGTGATCGGAGGCGAGGGCGAAGTGACAACCGGTCAGGCGCTGGGCGAGGGTCTCCAGCTCGGCATAGTGGACCGTGGCAATCTCCTGGTCATCGTGCCAGTCGGTCACCGAGGAGGAGTGGGCGATCAACTCGAAGCCGCACACCTCCCAGCCGGGCAGCCGAGTCGCCCGCCCGTCGCTGATCTCCACCTCGACCTCGCGCCGTCCGTCACCGGAGCCGGCGTAGTTGAGCGCGGCTCGGGCGAAGGCGGTCCCAGCGCCCTTGGTCACCGACTGACTGATGACGTCCACGGTCGCCCCCTATCGATCTCTATTTAGGGTATCGAACTATTTCAGGGAGTACCTGGTCCGGAAGCAGTGGCCCAATCGAAGTTGTCCGGAGACGGTGCGCATGGCTGGCATCATCGGGGAATGCAATTCAAACGCCGCGATCTGGACTGGGCCGCGGCGGCGGTGCACCGGTCAGTGCCGCCTACACCTCAGTACGCCTGGCCCCTCCTGGCCGAGCATGTTGGTACCGAGGTCTGGGTCAAGCACGAAAACCACACTCCGGTGGGCTCCTTCAAGGTCCGTGGCGGCTTGGTCTACGCCGAACGGCTGAAGCAGGGCCGTCCCGAGGTAAAGGGCCTGATCTCGGCTACCCGGGGCAATCATGGCCAGAGCCTCGCCTTTGCCGGCCGGCGGGCTGGGCTCGAAGTGACCATCGTCGTCCCCGAAGGCAATAGCCCGGACAAGAACGCCTCCATGCGGGCCTTCGGCGCCGAGCTGATCGTTTCCGGCGCCGACTACCAGGCCGCCAGGGAGATGGCGGGCGCTCTGGGCACCGAGCGCGGTCTGGAGGTCGTGCCCTCCTACCACCCGGACCTGGTGTTGGGGGTGGCCACCTATGCCGATGAGCTCTTCGCTGCCGTGGAGGGCCTCGACACGGTCTACGTACCCGCCGGCATGGGCTCGGGGCTGTGCGCCGTCATCGGCGTCCGCGACGTGCTGGGTCTGTCCACCGAGGTGGTCGGCGTCATAGCCGAGCGGGCGCCGGCCACCGCCCTGTCCGTGGCCGCTGGTCACGTCGTGACCACCGAAACCGCCGACACCTTCGTCGACGGCGTGGCCTGCCGGGTACCGGACCCGGATGCCATCGCCATCATCACCGCCGGCGTCGCCCGCATCGTGGCCGTGAGCGAGGACGAAGCTGCCGAGGCCATGCGGGTGATGTATGCCACCACCCACAACGCGGCTGAGCCCGCCGGGGCGCTGGCCCTGGCCGGGCTGCTTCAGGAGCGCGATGCCGTGGCCGGCCGGCGGGTGGCCGTCATCCACTCCGGTGGGAATGCCGACTCCGCTTTGTTGGCCGAGGTCCTGGCCGGCCGGACGCCCCAGCCCGACAGTATCTAGCCGGCCGCCGGCAGCCGGGAGGGCGAGGGGGCGCCGGTGAGGGTCGTCCGGGGGTGGACGGGGAGAATGACCGGCGGGCGCGGCGCCTGGGAGAAGTCGAAGTCGCTGACCAGGTTGCCCAGTATCTTCTCGTCCTCCCGCACGTCGGGCCGAGGGTCGGGTCGGCCGTCGGTAGCCGGATCCAGGCGCTGGCCGTGGAGGAAATCGTCCTCGATGAACTTGTCGTAGGCGTCGAAGCTCAATGTCTGGTGGTCGATGTAGCCG
>DATLUK010000160.1:0-14114 GCA_035533195.1 Acidimicrobiales bacterium
GGTGGGCGAGGGGGGACTTGAACCCCCACATCCTTTCGGACACAGGAACCTGAATCCTGCGCGTCTGCCAATTCCGCCACTCGCCCTTGAGTGGCGACAGGGTAGTGGGGCGCGGGACTGTCCGGGGACCCCCTGGGTAAGGTTCGGCTGACTATGGGACTCCAGGCGTTCGAGCGCAGGCTCGAGCAACTCGTCGAGGGGGTCTTCGCCCGCGCCTCCCGGGGGGGTCTCCAGCCCGTCGAGTTGGGCCGGCGGATGACCCGGGAGATGGACCTGGAGAGGACGGTCGGGGTGCGGGGGCTGGTGGCCCCCAACCACTTCCTGATCGAATTGTCCCCCCAGGATGCCGAGCGCTTCGAGGCCTTCGGGGACACCCTCAGACAGGAGCTGGCCGAAGGGGCCAGGGAACACGCCCGAACCGAGGGCTACCGATTCCTGGGCTCGGTGGTGGTGGAGATGACCGCCGAGCCCTCGCTCAGCTCCGGGGTCTTCCGGGTCGGAGCCCGCACCGAGGCCGGGGCCGGCGGGATGACCTCCAGCCTGCTCCTACCCGATGGACGCCGGGTGACCATGGGCGACCAGCCCCTGACCATCGGTCGCCTTCCCGAGTCAGCCGTGGTGATCGATGACCCCAACGTCAGCCGGCGCCACGCCGAGCTGGTCCGGCGGGACGGAGCGGTGATCCTGGTCGACCTCGGCTCCACCAACGGCACCCTGGTCAACGGGGTCCAGGTCACCGAGTCCCCTTTGTCGGACGGGGACGAGCTGACCGTCGGCGCCACCGCCCTGCGCTATGAGCTCATCTGACGCATGTCCGAGTCCATCCTCACCGTCCTCAAGTTCTTCCTCCTGGCCCTCATCTGGCTGTTCTTCCTCCGGGTCCTGCGGGCCCAGTGGGTCGATCTGCGCTCCCGGGATGCCGCCCCCACCGTGCCGCCCGCCACCCGGCCGGCTCCTCAGCCCGTCGCGGCCCCCGCGCCGGTCCGCTCGCCGGCCCCGGCCCCGGCCCCTGCGTCCGGGCGCTACCGGGTCCGGGCGGTGGAGGGCCCCGACCCTCCGGAGGCCAGCGTCGCCGTGGACAGAGAGATCACCATCGGCCGGGCAGCCGGGGCCGACATCGCCCTGCCCGGTGACAGCTTCATCTCCTCCCGCCACGCCCGGCTCTGGGTGGATGCCGGCCGCCTATGGGTCGAGGATCTGGGCTCAACCAACGGCACCCAGGTCAACGGTCAGTTGATCTCCTCGGCCACCGGATTGACGCCGGGGGACCGGGTCCAGGTCGGACGCACCGTGCTGGAGGTATCGGCGGCTTAGCCGTCGCCTTTGCCCGGCCTGGTCCCACCGCGTCCGCCCCCGGGTCCCGGCCCGGGTGCGGTGGTGGTCGGGGGCGTGGCCGCCGCCCCCAGTCCCAGGACGTCGGCCAGCGCGACCAGATCCGACTGGAGCAGGCCCGCCTCAGACTGGGTGATCGACCCGTTCTGGAGGCCGTTGGCTATGGCCATAGCCGCCTGCTGGAGATCGTTGGCGGCCTGGGTGGACTGGCCCGAGGCCGAGTCGGTGACCGCCTGTTGGGCCTGGTTGATGATGTTCTGGGCACTGGCGCGATCGACCGACCCCGAGGTCTCCCCGGCGGTGGCGTCCCGCACCAGGTTGGCCAGGGCGGTTGCCGGCGTAGGCGCGGTCGTGGCCGTGGAGCCGGCGACGGCCGGCCGGGTCGAGGCGGTGGTCCGGCCGGAGGGCGTGGCCGGGCCCGACCCGAGGCGCAGGACGAGGGCCAGGATCAAGACCACCAGCACCGCGGCCGCGATCAGCCCGACTCGCCACTGGCGGTCGCTCAGGGCGGGGGGCATCCGGGCGGCCAGCCCCCCGCCGGTCCTCGGGGAGGTGCCGGAGGCATAGGCGGCGGTGGTCGCCAGCGGGCCCTGTGCCGGCATGGCCCAGGTGGCGTCCTCCCCGGCTCCAGGATGGACTGGGGCGCCCCACCCAACCGCCGTGGCCAGCTCCGAGGACATGGCCGCGGCCGTGGCGAAGCGCTTGGAGGGGTCCGGGTCCATGGCCCGGATGGCCACGTCCAGGACCGCCCGATCGGCGGGGGAAAGCCCGGAGGGAGGCGCGGCCACCTGCCCGGACTGGGCCGCCGCCACCAGCTCGAAGGCCGTGGTCCCTGGATACGGGGGTTGGCCCGCCACCATCTCGTAGAGCACGACGCCGGCCGCCCACAGGTCGGACTGGACGGTGGCGGGCTGACCGAGGGCGCGTTCGGGAGCCAGGTAGCGGGGGGTGCCCAGAACCAGGCTGGTGCCGGTCAGATCTAGTGCACCCCCGCCCTCGGTCAGCGCTTTGGCGATGCCGAAGTCGGCCACCTTGGCGGCGCCGTCCCGGGCCAGGAGGATGTTGCCCGGCTTGATGTCCCGGTGCAGCAGACCCGCTTCATGGGCCGCCCCGAGTCCGTTGAGCACCCCCTGCATCAGGCTGACCGCCTCATCAGTGGTCAGAGGTCGAGCCGCCACCCGCTCGGCCAGGTTCCCGCCTTCCACCAGCTCCATGACGATGTACGGACGCCCGTCCTCCCCCTCGCCCACGTCGAAGATGGACACCACGTTGGGATGGGCAAGCGCCGCCGCCAATCTGGCCTCGGACTCGAAGCGGGTCCGGAAGGTGGTGTCGGCGGACAGTGCCGGGCGCAGCACCTTGAGGGCCACCACCCGGGAGAGACGGGTGTCCTCGGCCCAGAACACCTCAGCCATGCCACCCGCTCCCAGCGAGTGGCCGAGTCGGTAGCGACCGATCATCTGAGCCGCTCCGTCGGCGCCGTTCGGCGGCTGGGCTGAGACCATGCCCGTCAGTCTGATGGCTGGCGGAGGCACCCATGTCCGACATCTACAGGCCGGCCGGGCCCGAGGGGCCGAATCGGGCCTCTCTGGGTAAGGTTCGCCTCAATATGGGACGCAACCCGGTGTCGCCGGCTTGATCGAACTGAGCGTCGGCGCCGCCACCCACGTGGGGCGCAACCCGGGCCGAACCAACAACGAGGACCGCTACCTGGTCACGGACCACGTCTGGGCCGTTGCTGATGGCGTAGGCGGTCATGCCGGGGGGGAAGTGGCCGCCGGTGTAGCTGTCGACCTCATCGCCAGCCAGTTCGATCCGGACCGGCCCAGGCCCCTGGCCGAGGTGATCGAGGAGGCCAACCGGGCGGTCTGGCAGAAGGCCGGGTCGGACCCCGAGCTGACCGGGATGGCCACCACCATCACGGCCATCGCCCGCCTCGATGCCGACGGCCGGGACCAGCTCATCGTGGCCAACGTCGGGGACTCCCGCACCTACCTGTTGCGCCAGGGGGAGTTGAGCCAGCTGTCCGTCGACCACAGCCAGGTGGAGGAGATGGTCCGGGACGGCCTCATCTCCCGGGCGGAGGCGGCCCGCCACCCCTACCGCCACGTGGTGACCCGGGTGCTGGGCATGGAGCCCGAGGTCAGGGTCGACACCTGGGACATCATCCCGGCCCCCGGAGACCGGTTCCTGCTCTGCTCGGACGGCCTCATCGATGAGGTGGACGACGCCACCATCGCCGCCATCCTGCGGGAGGCGGCCCCGACCCAGGCCACCGTCGACCGGCTGGTCGGGACGGCCCTGGACAACGGCGGCTCGGACAACGTGACCGTCGTTCTCCTCGACGTGGTCGACTCCTCCGCCACCGAGATCGGGCCGGCCTCTCCGGCGGGGGTTGAACAGGCCCCTCCGGCCCCCGAGCAGGCGCCGGCGGCGCCGGCGACCCCGGCGGCCTCAGCGGCCCCGGCGGCCTCAGCGGCAACGGTCGAGCCGGCCCCCAGGCACCCGGTGGCTCCCCCTCCCACGGCCCGGGCCGTCACCGGGATGGTCCCGGTGGTCAAGCGCAGGCGGGTGACCTTCCGGGTGGTGGCGTTCGTGGTGGCCCTGATCGTGGTGCTGGGCGGGGCCGTCGGGGCCGTGGTCTGGTACGCCCGGGGCGGCTACTACGTCGGCCTGTCGGGCACGCAGGTGACCATCTTCAAGGGCCGCCCGGGCGGCGTCCTCTGGTTCAAGCCCACCGTGGCCCAGCGCACCGACGTCACCACCGCCCAGGTGCTGTCCTCGTCCCTGCCGCAGCTGCAGTCAGGCATGGAGGAGTCGTCCCTGGCCTCCGCCCACCAGTACGTGAGCAACCTGGTGAGCGCCTATGAGGCAGCCACACCGAGTCCGACCACAACCACGACCACCGCCCCCGGCGGCGCATCGTCAACCACCACGACGGTCACCCCGTGAACCGGCGCATCATGCTCCTGGGGGTCGCCTTGCTCGTCTGCTTCTCTGCCCTCTTCCTGCAGCTCAACTACGTGCAGGTGGTGGAAGCGTCCAAGCTGGCCAACTCCCCCGGCAACTCCCGGAACCTGACCGCGGACTACTCCAAGCCCCGGGGCTTCATCCAGACGTCGGACGGGGTGGTGCTGGCCCGGTCCGTCCCGAGCAAGGACGATCTCAAGTATCAGAGGCAGTACCCGACGGCCGGTCTCTTTTCCGGCGTCACCGGCTACGACTCGTTCATCTACGGGGTCGGCGGCGGCGTAGAGGCGACCTACAACAGCGTTCTCACCGGTAGGAACCTGCCGCTGCGCAGCATCAAACAGCTCTTCAGCAACACCAGCGTGGTCGGCAACGTCACCCTGACCCTGTCCAACAAGCTGCAGATGGCGGCCGCCAAGGCACTGGCCGGAAAGACCGGGGCGGTGATCGCCATGGACCCGACCACCGGCGCCATCCTGGCCATGTACGCCAACCCCACCTACGACCCCTCCCCGCTTGCGTCGCACAACACCAACAACGAGCGCAACGCCTGGGATCTGTACACCCTGGACAAGAACACGCCCATGTTGCCCCGCTCCTACCGCCAGACCTACCCGCCGGGCTCGACCTACAAGATCGTCGACTCCACCGCCGTGTTCGACCACGACCCGTCCCTGGCCCAGAAGGTCTATCCGACCGTCAGTTCCATCAGCCTGCCTCTTACCACCAACAAGCTGCACAACTACGCCTACGAGACGTGCGGAGGCCTTCTTCCCCAGCTGCTGCAGGTCTCCTGTGACACCGGTTTCGGCCAGGTGGGCCTCGACCTCGGCGCATCGAACATGTCAGGCGAGGCTTCGGCTTTCGGGTTCGACCAGGTTCCGCCGATCGACCTGCCCGGAGCGGCTGCATCGACCTTTCCGTCCGCCTCCTTCTTCAACAACCAGGAGCCCCTGCTGGCCTACGCCGCCATCGGCCAGGACGTGGTGACGGCCACGCCGCTGCAGATGGCGCTGGTGGGCGAGACCATCGCCGACGGCGGAACGATGATGACCCCCCACGTCATGGCCCAGGTGAGTGACCAACAGGGCACTGTGCTGGAGAGCTACACACCAAAGGCCTGGCTGCATCCGACCTCGGCCGCCACCGCTGCCCAGGTCACCAGCATGATGGAGCTGGTCACCCAGGGCAACGGGACCGCCGCCGACCTGGTCATACCGGGCACCAAGGTGGCGGCCAAGACCGGAACAGCCCAGACCGGCCACAACACCACCGATGACTGGATGGTGGCCTTCGCCCCGGCCAATGCCCCCAGGATCGTGGTGGCGGTGGCCGTGCCCAATCAAGCCCCCTCGGCCACGGGTGACGCCGTCGCCGGGCCGATCACCCTGGCCGTCCTCAAAGCGGCCCTCGGAGGTTCGTGATGCCCGAGGACGAGTCAGTCGTCTACAACGACCGCTACGAGTCGGAGCGCCTGCTGGCCCGGGGCGGCATGGCCGAGGTCTACCTGGGACGCGACCTGCGCCTCGACCGACCCGTGGCCCTCAAGGTGCTGGCGCCTGAGCTGTCTCGGGATGAAGCCTTCGTCGAGCGCTTCCGACGGGAGGCCCAGGCCGCGGCCAACCTCTCGCATCCCAACATCGTCAACGTCTACGACTGGGGAGAGGCCGAGGGCTCGTACTTCTTCATCGTCATGGAGTACGTGGCCGGACGGACACTGTCCCAGCTGATCAGGGCGGAAGGCCCGCTGCCGGCGGAAAGAGCGGCCGCCATCGGGGCCGATATAGCCGCGGCCCTGGCCTTCGCCCACCGCAACGGGGTCGTCCACCGCGATGTGAAGCCGGGCAACGTGCTCATCACCGATGAGGACCAGGTCAAGGTGACCGACTTCGGTATCGCCCGGGCCGCCCGGGCCTCGGCCCAGGCCAACCTGACCCAGACCGGCGCCGTGCTCGGCACGGCCACCTACTTCAGCCCCGAGCAGGCCGAGGGCGGCGCCGTGGACGCCCGCAGCGACGTTTACTCCCTCGGGATCGTGCTCTACGAGATGGTCACGGGGGAACCCCCGTTCAGCGGGGACAATCCCGTTTCCATCGCCTACAAGCATGTGCGCGAGCAGCCCGAACTGCCGACCACCCGGGTGGCGACCATCCCGCCCACGTTCGAGGCCATCGTCATGCGGGCCATGGCCAAGAACCCCGACGAGCGGTACCAGAGCGCCGCTGACCTCCGGACCGATCTGCGGGCCTTCGCGGCCGGACGGACGGTCGTGGTGCCGCCAGGCGGACCGCCGACCGCGATGGGAGCGGTGATCTCCCCACCAACCACCCTCGGCCGGGCCGTGGCCGTCGAGGAGGTGGCCCCTCTCGGTGGGGGCCGCTCCGGGGCCTACCTGGCCCTGCTGTTGGTCCTGCTGCTCGTGCTGGTGGGCCTGCTGGCCCTGCTGGCCCACAGCCTGGGCCTGTTCGGGAACACCGGGTCGGGGACCATCACCGTGCCCAGCGTGGTCGGGGACAACGCCGGGCAGGCCTCCACCGCCTTGGCCAGCCAGGGATTCAAGGTAAACGAACAGACGATGGCCAATCCGGGGGGCACCGCCGGCCAGGTGTTCCAGCAGTCCCCCCAGGGAGGGGTCAGCGCGACCCGGGGCTCGACGGTCACCATCGAGGTGGCCAAGGGCGGTACGGTTCAGATCCCTGACGTGGTCAACCAGAACGTCAACACCGCCACCAACACCATCCAGGGCGGCGGCCTCAGCGAGCAGACCAAGAACGTGGCCAACAGCGCCACCTCCGGCACCGTTCTGAGCGAGAGCCCGGCGGCGGGGACCAAGGTGGCCCAGGGCTCGACCGTGGTACTGACCGTATCCAGCGGACCGAACACGGTGGCCGTGCCCGACGTCACCGGGATCTCCCAGGACCAGGCGGCCAACGAGCTGGGCCAGGCCGGCTTCACCGTGACGGTGGTATCGGAGCCGAGCAGCCAGCCCCAGGACCAGGTCATCTCCACCAACCCGGCGGCCGGCACCCAGGAGCCCAAGGGCTCGGCGGTCGTCCTCTACGTGTCCTCCGGGCAACCCACGACCACTACGTCGTCTTCGAGCACCACCTCATCGACCACGCCGTCGTCGACCTCGACCACCATCCTCCCGAGCACCAGCACCACCACCCCCGGGTCCACCACCACCACCGGCCCCTAGGCCGGCGCGGGCCGGCGCGGGCCGGCCTCAGACCAGGCTGGCCAGGAAGTTTCCGAGCAGCCGGGGCCCCTCGGTGGTCAGGATCGACTCGGGGTGGAACTGGACCCCCTCCACCGGCAGGCTGCGGTGGCGCATGGCCATGATCGTCCCGTCGGCGGTGCGGGCGGTGACCTCCAACTCCTCGGGGAGCGACTCCACCACCAGGGAGTGGTACCGGGTGGCCGTGAACGGCGAAGGTAGCCCCGCCAGCCACCCGCCCCCCTCGTGGTACACGGCCGAGGTCTTACCGTGCATCAGTTCGGGGGCATGGACGATCCGCCCTCCGTAGACAGCCCCGAGGGCCTGGTGGCCCAGGCACACCCCCAGGATGGGCACCTCCCCGGCCATGGCTCGGATCAGCTCCATGCTCACCCCGGCCCCCTCGGGCCGGCCCGGGCCGGGGCTGATGACGATGCCGTCGGGCTCCAGGGTCCGGGCCTCATCCACCGTGATGCGATCGTTGCGGAAGACGACCGGCTCGGCGCCCAGCTCGCCCATTTCCTGAACGAGGTTGTAGACGAAGGAGTCGTAGTTATCGAGGACCAGGACCTTGGGGCCGGCGTTCACCCGGCCACCTCCGGCCCCCGGATGGGCCCACAGAGCGCCTCCGGACTTATCCCCAGCTTGTGGATAACCCTGGGGAGAATCACAGCTGTGTAGTTACACCCCTGAATTCCGGTACACGGCAGGTGGCCCATGGCTGGATCACCGGTAACCGGTCGCCACCACGAAGCCGGCCACGATCAGGCCGAGGCCGACCAGCAGATACCAGGACGACGTCCCGCCCGGCATCACCCCGGGCAGGTAGTTGGCGATGATGATCCCCACCCCGGCGATGAGCATGCCCAGGATGAGGATGGGGACCCACCGGGGGCTGACCTTCTCCTCCTTGGGGATGGGTTGGGTGTAGCGGCCGCTGACGCCCTTAGGCGTGGTCCGGCCTCCCTTGGCACCCTTGGGTGTCGGCCCCCTACCGGGCTTCCAGGATTGACCACGCGCCACCGCTGCTCCACTTCCGACGGACCGGCCGGCAGTGTAGGCGGGGCGCTAAGGCGCTCTGTGCCGGCGGGGCGCGAAGACGCCCGGGCCTCCCCCCCGGGCCCGGGCGTCAGGGCTGGCGCCGCCCATCTAGCCGAGGCGCTCGATGATGGTGGCGTTGGCCAGGCCGCCGCCCTCGCACATGGTCTGCAGGCCGTAGCGGCCCCCGGTGCGCTCCAACTCGTTGAGCAAGGTGGTCATGAGCTTGGTGCCCGAGCAACCCAGCGGGTGGCCGATGGCGATGGCCCCTCCGTTGACGTTGACCCTGTTCATGTCCGGGTGGTGCTCCTTCTCCCAGGCCAGAACGACCGAGGCGAAGGCTTCGTTGACCTCGAACAGGTCGATGTCATCGATCTTCATCTTGGCCCGCTCCAGGGCCTTGGTGGTGGCCGGAATGGGGCCGGTCAGCATGGTGACGGGGTCCACCCCGGCCAGGGCGAAGGTGTGGAACCGGGCCCGGGGGGTGAGGCCGAGCTGGTTGGCCTTCTCCTCGCTCATGATGAGCACGGCCGAGGCGCCGTCGGTGATCTGAGAGGAATTTGCGGCCGTCACCTTGCCGTCGGGCTTGAAGGAAGGCTTGAGCTTGGCCAAGGTCTCGGCCGTGGTGCCGGGGCGGATGCCTTCATCGGCGGTGAGCAGCTCCCCGGTCTCCTTGCCCTCATCGTCTTTGATCTTGATGGGGAGGATCTCCCGCTCGAAACGGCCCTCGTTGGTGGCCCGCTCGGCCCACTGCTGGGAGCGGGCGCCAAAGGCATCCAGGTCCTCCCGGGACAGGGCCCACTTATCGGCGATCATCTCGGCCGAGATGCCCTGGGGCACCAGGCCGCCCACGGCGGCGTAGCGTTCCATGACCTTGGGCCCGAAGGGGAAGCCCAGGCCCTGGACCATGGACGAGCCCATGGGGGTGCGGGTCATGCACTCCACCCCGGCGGCCACGACCACGTCGTAGGCCCCGGCCATAACCCCCTGAGCGGCAAAGTGAGCCGCCTGCTGGCTGCTCCCGCACTGCCGATCGACCGTGGTGGCCGGCACCGACTCGGGCCAGCCGGCGGCCAGCACGGCGTTGCGGCCGATGTTGACTCCCTGCTCGCCCACCTGCATGACGCAGCCCATGATCACGTCGTCCACCAGGGCCGGGTCCAGGTTGTTCCGCTCGGCCAGGGCCCTGAGCACCTCTCCGGCAAGGTCGGCCGGGTGCCAGCCCCGGAGCTTTCCGTTGCGCTTACCGCCCGCGGTCCGCAGGGCGTCGATGATCACGGCATTGGCCATGTGAAGGCTCCTCGAAATTGTCTTGACTGTGCGGTCAAGTCTTGCGCCGGGGACCACGGGCGGCAAATCTGCCCGTCATGGTTCGTGACATGTCCCGGTGGCTGGGCGACGGCGGGATGCCCATCATCGGCGCCATCGGGGGGGCCTTCTACGGCTTCGGGGACGAGGGCGGCGGCTGGGCCACAGCCACCTGGGAGCCCACCGACCTGGCCTGTAACCCCCACGGCTTCGTCCAGGCCGGGGTCCACGGGATCCTGCTCGACGCCGCCATCAACTTCGCCATCAACGCCGGCCTGCCCGGCCGGGACCGGACCCGGGCCACTCTCGAGATGAAGTGCGAGTACCTCCGACAGGCCAAGAAGGGAGAGCACTACGGCCTGCGGGGGGAGGTGGTCCGCGTCGCCCGCCAGGTGGCCTGGGCCGAGTCCCGGATCACCGACGCCGCCGGTGACCTGGTGAGCAAGTGCACGGCCACCTTCCTCCTGCACCGGGCCGAGGAGCAGGCCGCCGCCGGGGAGTAGGCGGTCACAGCCCGCTCATAGCGTCGCCTTCATGGAAGGAACGATCGCCTGGGCGGTGCGGACGGCGGGGTCACTGGCCGCCCTGGCTCCCGAGGTTCCGAAGCCGGGCCCGGAGGTCTGCTCGGTCTGCCGGGGCGTGTGCCGTCCCGGGTACGGGACCTGTTATCCCTGCGCCCTGACCATGAGCCAGGTGACCCACCCCTGCGGGCGGGTGGCGGTCAACTGCGTCTACCGGGCCGGTGCACCCATGCACACCCTGCTGCGGGATTACAAGGACGGAACCGCCCGGACCCGGGCCGTTCTGGGAGAACGGGTGGCCGCCCTGGCCGCCCGCTTCCTGTGGCGCAGCGGTCCTCGGCTGGCGCCGGCCGGTTGGGACGCTGTAGCGGTGATCCCCTCCACCGCCGGCCGGGATGGGCCCCACCCCCTCGAGTCGGCCCTATCCCGCTCCGCCTGGCTGGCCCCCCAGCTGGCGCCGGGGCTGCTCGAGCCCGGACCGGCCGCGGACCGGGCCTCACACCGTCGGGCGGGAGACGCGGTCTTTTCCGTGGCCGCCGGCCCGGCCGCCGCCTGCGCCGGCCCCGGCGGCGCTCCCCTCGATGGCGCACGGATCCTGCTGGTGGACGACACCTGGACCACAGGTGCTCGGGCCCAGAGTGCGGCTTCGGCACTGACAACCGCCGGGGCCGCCGTGGCGGGCATTGCCGTTCTGGGCCGGATCGTCACTGCCCGGCCCGACCTCCCTAGCGGCGCCTGGTGGGAGGAGCACTGCGGGCCGGTCAGGAGAACAGCGACAGCTCCCCGATCCTGACCTCATCGGAGGCGGGCAGGTGGGTGATCCACACGAGCACGTAGCCGGTCTTTTGGGCCCCCAGGCCAACCGAAGTGCTGACGGCGCTGACCGTTCCGTGAGCGACCGAGGTTCCCCACCCCGACAGGGTGGCCGGGTCCGAGTTGGCTTCGTAGACCTGGAATGACCAGCCGATGTCCGGGGAGGAGATCACCAGGTCTCCCACTTTGGTGGCCGACCGGAGCTGCAGATACACCCCGGTGCCGTCCTTCAGGTTCCCGAAGCTGGGATTGGCGTACTGCTGGGTGTGCCAATAGGTGGTGGGATTACCGTCGATCAGGTTGCCCACCAGCTCCTCGTGCTCGTTGCCCGAGCCCGGAGAGGGATTGAAGGAATGGGCAGCGGCCACGGGGATCTGCACGGAGGACTGACCCGGGGCGGTAACCGCCGTGGCGGAGCCCGCTTTGCCATGGTTATCGCCCAACCGGGCGCTCACCAGTCCGACCACGGCCGCCACCACCACGATGGCGGCCCCGAGCACCCCCAGGATCCGAAAACGGTTGCCATCAGCCCGGCCACCCCTGGGCCCAGCAGTCCCCGGCCAGGTCCCGTCGGCGCCGTTACCGGCACCGCGCCCGGCACTGGCGTCGGCGACGGCGTCCGCGCCGGCCGGGGCCAATGAGCCCACAGCCAGGGTGGTGGTGCTGTCGGCGGAGGCGGCAGCAGCAGCCGCAGCCGCCGCCTTCGGAGCCGGGCGGGCCGGTCGGGCCGGTCGGGCTGGTCGGGTGATGACGGCGGTGGCGGACCGGGCGCCGGCGGAGCCGCTGGGGACACCGGGCCGATCGGATCCACCCGACAGGAGCGCCCGGCGGAAATCGGTCGCCGTGGCGTAGCGCTCATCCGGGTTCTTGGCCAGAGCCTTCATCACCACCTCGTCCAGCCAGCCCGGGAGGCTGGGATCGCACAGGGTCGGCAGGGGGGCATCTGCGGTCACGTGTTTGAGGGCCAGAGCCAAATCCGTGTCGGCGTCGAAGGGCGCCTGGCCACAGAGCATCTCGTAGAGGACCACGCCGAGGGAGTAGAGGTCGGAGCGTGAGTCGAGCACCTTGCCCTCCACCTGCTCGGGCGAGAGATAACGAGCCGTGCCAAGGGTGATGCCGGTCTCGGTCATGTCCGAGCCGCGGGCGCCTCCCTTGGCGATACCGAAGTCGGCCACCTTGGGCCCGTCCGCCGCCACCAGGACGTTGGCCGGTTTGATGTCCCTGTGCACCACCCCGGCCCGGTGGGCGAAGTCCAGGGCCTGGGCCACCTCGGCGGTGATCTCCACCGCCTGCTCGGTGCTGAGGCGCCGCTCCGCCATGAGGGCTTTGAGGCTGGGCCCTTCGACTAGCTCCATGACGATGAAGGCGCCGATCTCCGGATCACTGCCGGTGTCGTAGACCCCGACCACGCGCGGGTGGTTGAGCCGGGCCGCCGCCACCGCCTCGCGCCGGAACCGTTCCATGAACTCCGGTCTCTGGCGGAGGGGGCCGAGGGGGACCTTGACAGCCACGGCGCGGTCGAGGAGGTCATCGTGGGCGCGCCACACCTCGGCCATCCCGCCACTGGCGATCAGGCCGTCGAGCCGGTACCGGCCCGCAACAGTCCGGGGCGCTTCGGTGCCGGTTTGCACCGTTGCAGGCTACAGACGAAGCCCCGAAGTTCCTAAGCGGAGGAGCGCCTCACGGGGCATCGCCCTCTCTCGAGGCGTGCAAGAAGTGACCCCGCATGGACGCCTCGGCGTGCAAGGTGTCGGCGTGGTCGAGATGGGGTAAGACCGCGTCCTCATCCAGGCAGGTCTCACACTCCAACTCGAGGGTGGCGTGGGCAATCCCGAAGCGCTGGGCCAGGATCGCCTTGAGAATCGAACCGGTGGCCTGGGCGCCTTCGAGGGTCGGGTGGCCGGACAACACCAGGTGGGCGGAGAGAGCCCGCACCTCTGAGGACAGGCTCCAGACGTGCAGATCGTGGATGTCCTCCACGCCATCCACCTCCCGGGCCGCCCGCGACAGGCGGCCGATGTCGATGTCCACCGGAGTCGACTCGAGCAGGACGGCCGAGCTCTCCCTCACCAGCTGAACGGCTTGTACGCCGATGAGTCCGGCAATGACCAGAGAGATAGCCGGGTCGGCCCAGCGGGTTCCAAAGACCAGCACCAGAACACCGGCCAAGGCCACTCCACCGGAAGCGGCGGCATCCCCGGCCATGTGCAGGAGATTGGCCCGCATGTTGAGGTCGCCCCGGCCGTGACCGTGCTCGTTGAGCACCGCCGCCGCCCCCCCGTTGATGAGCAGGGCTGCCAGGGAGACGCCGAGCATGACTGCGCCATCGGGCACCCGCGGATGCAGCAGCCTCTCCACCGCCCCGTAGGCGACCAGGACGGCCACAGCGATCACCGCGGCGGCGTTGGCCTGGGCGGCCAGGACGGTCGAGCGGTGCCAGCCGAAGGACCGACTGGGCGTGGGCGGGCGCAGGGTCAGGCGCAGGGCAAACAGCGACAGGACCAGGCCGGCCACGTCGGCCAGATTGTGCCCAGCCTCGGACAACAGGCCCATGGAGTGGGCCAGGGCCCCGGCCAGGGCTTCGCCCACCACTAGGGCGGCGTTCAGCGCCAGCGCCGCCCGAAGCCTGGTCTGACGCGTCATTCCGTGCTCCAGGCTACGGCGGCGGCGGCCATCAGACGATGGCCACGCCGACGATCACAGCGGCGGTGAGGGCCCACACCAGCACCTCCCCGGGACGCCAGGCCGGCGTGCTGCGGATGGTGGAGCCGACGCCACCGCGGGCGTCGATGGCGTCGGCCATCTCCCGGGCCCTTCGGGTCGAGCTGACCAGAGCGGTGACCAGGATGTCCTGAACCTCTCTGACCATGTCCCGGAAGCTCTCCGGCTCCGGAGGGTTGCGCACCCGGCGGGCG
>DATLUK010000161.1:0-7655 GCA_035533195.1 Acidimicrobiales bacterium
ATTGGCCCAGCGGCTCCGAGCGGGTGACGACACCCTCTGGCCGGCCGGAAACGTGGCGTCCACCCGCCTGGGCTGGCTGGAGGTGCCCCAGCGGATGCACCGGGAGGCGAAGGATCTGGCCCGGTGGGCCGCCGACATCCCGTACCCGAAGGTGATTCTGCTCGGCATGGGCGGGTCGTCCCTCGGACCGGAGGTGCTGCGCCTGACCCGGGACACCCTGGGCGCGGACGGCCGCCAGCTGATCGTGCTCGACACCACCGACCCGGCCACGGTGGCCTCCACCGACCTGGACGACGCCTTCTTCGTGGTGTCATCCAAGTCGGGCACGACCCTGGAGGTAGAAGTCCTCCTGGCCCGGGCCTGGGCCGCCCGCCCCGACGGTTCCCGTTATGCCGCCATCACAGACCCCGACACTCCGCTGGCAGCTCTGGCCGAAGCCCGGTCCTTCGAGCGGCTGTTCGTCAATCCCCCCGACATCGGAGGGCGTTATTCGGTCCTGTCCTACTTCGGGATGGTGCCGGCCGCTCTGGCCGGCATCGAAGTCGATGGGTTGTGCGAGATGGCCCTGGAGACCGACTTCGAGGCAGCCGTCGAGCTGGGCTCGGATATGGGCCAGGCGGCCAGGAGCGGCCAGGACAAGGTCACCATCAAGGTGCCTCCCGATTTCTCGAGCTTCGGACTGTGGGTGGAGCAGCTCATCGCCGAGTCGACCGGGAAGTCCGGGGTGGGGTGCGTGCCCGTCCCGACCACCGAGGACGAGGACGGGGACGACCGCCACCACGCCGAGGTGGAGGCCACTCAACTGATAGACCTCGGCGGCCTCTTCTACCGCTGGGAGGTGGCCACCGCCGTGGCCGGCCACGTCCTGGGGATCGATCCGTTCAACGAGCCCAACGTGGCCGAGTCAAAGGCCGCCACGCGGGAGGTGCTCGGGTCGTTGCCCCTACCCGAGCAGGACTTTGCCGCCGCTTCCGACGTTTCCGTATGGCTGGACGAGGTGCTCGAAACCGGGGACTACGTATCCGTGCAGGCTTATTTGCCCTACGGGCACCCCGAGGAGCTGGAGAAGGTGCGCAGCAAGTTGAGGGACGACCGGGGCGGCATGGCCGTGACCGCCGGTTACGGACCCCGCTTCCTGCACTCCACCGGTCAGTTGCACAAGGGCGGCCCCAACGAGGTCGTGGCCCTGCAGCTCCTCCAGGCGGCCGATCAGCCCGCCGTGGCCATCCCCGATCATCCTTACGACTTCGGCACGCTCATAACCGCCCAGGCCCTGGGCGACTACCGGAGCCTCCAGAACCACGACCGCCGGGTGCTGCGGGTGGCGGTCGAGGATCTGTGCGAACTGGCCTGAGGCCGTCCGCCCGCTGCCAACCCACAACGACCAGGAGGAACACCGCATGAAACTCGGGATGATCGGTCTTGGACGCATGGGCGCCAACATGACGAGGCGCCTACTGCAGGGCGGCCACCAGGTGGTGGCCTTCGACCTTTCCGAAGAGGCCCGGGCCGGCGTGGCCGCCCACGGAGCCGCCACCGCCGCGACCCTGGAAGAGATGATCGCCCAGCTAGAAACCCCCCGGGTGGCCTGGGTGATGGTCCCCGCAGGCGCGCCCACGGACCAGACCATCGACACCCTGGCCGGGTTGATGGCGCCTGGGGACATCATCGTGGACGGGGGCAACTCGTTCTACAAGGACGGGCAGGCCGCGGCCGACAGGCTGGCGCCCACAGGCGTGCACTTCATCGACGCCGGCGTGTCCGGAGGCATCTGGGGGCTGGACAACGGCTACTGCATGATGGTGGGGGGAGATAAGGAAGCGGTGGCCGTGGTCGAACCCGCCTTCCGCACCCTGGCGCCACCGGACGGCTATGCACATGTCGGTCCGGTCGGGGCCGGCCACTACGTCAAGATGGTCCACAACGGCATCGAGTACGGAATGATCCAGGCCTACGGGGAGGGCTTCGAGTTGATGCACGCGGCCGAGGAGTTCGACCTCGACCTCCACGAGATCGCCTCCATCTGGCGTTACGGCTCGGTGGTCCGGTCCTGGCTGCTCGAATTGGCCGAACTGGCCCTACGCGAAGGCGCCGGCTTCGAGGACATCCGCGGTGTGGTGGCCGACTCCGGGGAGGGCCGCTGGACGGTCGAGGACGCCGTGCAACGGGCTGTCCCCGCCCCCGTCATCACCGCCTCGCTCTACGCCCGCTTCGCCTCGCGCCAGGACGAGTCCTATGCGGCCCGCCTGTCGGCCGCCCTGCGCAACCAGTTCGGTGGTCATGCCATCGTCACCGAGCACGGTCCGTGACCAACCCGCTGGCCGCCGGTATGGAGATGAGTCGTAAGGCGCCTCCGGTGGCGCTGGTCGTCTTCGGCGCCTCGGGCGATCTGACCAGCCGGAAGCTGCTGCCGGCCCTGGCTGCGCTGTCCCGGCGCCGGCAGCTGACCGACGCCTTTGCGGTGGTGGGAGTCGCTCGGTCGGACATGGACGACCAGGGGTTCCGCAAGCTGGCCGCCGAGGCGGTGCCCGAGGCCAGACCGGAGTGGGAGGAGCTGGTCAAGGGCTTCCGCTACGTGCAGGGTGAATACGGCCACCCCGATACCTTCGAGCGGCTCCACGCCGTCCTGGACGAAGTGGACGAGGCCCGGGGCACCAATGGCAACCGCGTCTTCTACCTGGCTACGGTCCCCGAGCAGTTCGGTGTGGTGGCCGCGGGCCTGGATGAACACGGCCTGGCCCGGTTGGCTCCGGGGCACTTCGGGCGCCTGGTCATCGAGAAGCCCTTCGGTCGGGATCCGGAGTCGGCGGCCGCCCTGGACGCCACCATCCACTCCGCGTTCGATGAGGACAGCATCTACCGGATCGACCACTACCTGGGTAAAGAGACGGTGCAGAACGTCCTGGCCCTGCGCTTCGCCAACGCCATCTTCGAGCCGGTGTGGAACCGCCAGTACGTCGACCACGTCCAGGTGACGGTGGCCGAGAGTCTGGGCGTGGGTCATCGGGGTGGCTTCTATGAAACGGCCGGCGCACTGCGTGACATCGTCCAGAACCATGTGATGCAGGTGCTGGGCATCACTCTCATGGAGCCGCCGGCCACCGTTGACGCCCATGGGATCCGCGACGAAAAGGTGAAGCTGCTCAAGGCCATCGAGATCATGGATGAGGACAAGGTGGTCACCTCAACGGTTCGGGGCCAGTACGACGCGGGCTGGGTCGAGGGCGAGGCCGTCATCGGCTACCGCCAGGAAGAGGGAGTGGTTCCGGACAGCACCACCGATACCTACGTGGCCATGCGCCTGGCCGTGGACAACTGGCGCTGGGCCGGGGTGCCAATCTTCGTGCGCACCGGCAAGCGCCTGCCCAAGCGGGTGACCGAGGTGGCCATGAGCTTCGCCAAGGTTCCCCACCTGCCCTTCGCGTCAGCTCTGACCCGGGACCTGGATGCCAACAGCCTGGTGGTGCGCATCCAACCCGATGAGGGCGTCACGGTCTGCTTCGGGGCCAAGGTCCCCGGATCGGAGTTCCGGGTTCGCACCGTCTCCATGGACTTCGCCTACGGGGCCGCCTTCATCGAGGAGTCGCCCGATGCCTACGAGCGCCTGCTGCTCGACGCCATGGTCGGGGACCCGACGCTGTTCATCCGCAGCGATGAGGTCGAGCAGTCCTGGAAGGTGGTGGCCCCAGTGCTACACGCCTGGTCGGGGGGCGATGTCCCGATCTCCCGTTACGCGGCCGGGACGTGGGGCCCCCGTCAGGCCGATCGCCTCATCGAAGCCGGCGGGCGTCGCTGGCGCCGACCCTGAGGGCCCGGTGACCGAGACCGCCCCGGCCTCCCCGGCTGTTCCGGACGCCCCGGACGGGACCCTGGTCGACTCCTGGCGGGCGGCGGATACCCGCTTCGAGGCGGTGGTGGCCGAGTTGGCCCGCATGCGGGCCGACGCCGAGATCGGCGCCACCCGGGCCGCAGTGGTCAACCTGGTGGTGCTGGCGGCGGCCGACGCCGGGGCCACCCGGGCCATCGACTCCATCGTGGGCCTGGGCCGTCACCACCCGGGACGGATCATCGTCATCGTCCCCCGGGGCGGAGCCGGTGATGACAACCGGATGGCCGCCGGGCTGGAGCTTTACGGCAGCCAGGTGGAGGATCGCTCCCTGTGGTGGGACGTGGTCCGCCTGGAGATCGGCGGGCCGGTAGCCGGGCATGCCGAGTCCCTGGTCGAGCCCCTCCTGCTCCACGACCTGCCGGTGGCGCTGTGGCTGGCCGGGGGCACCAGGCGGGTGGACTCGCCCGGCCTGTTGGACCTGGCTGCCCAACTCATCGTCAGCGGGGAGCGGGCGGCTTCCATCTCCGCCCCCGCCACAGCCGAGGGCCTGGCCGGCCTGGTCCGGCGCAAGCCGCTCTCGGATCTGGCCTGGGTGGCCACCGAACCGGCCCGTCAGGCCCTGGCCCGGTTGTTCGATGCTCCGGAGCGAGCCGAACTCCTGTCCGGCGCCAACCGCCTGCGGGTGGAGGGACCACCATGGTCCAGCCGCCTGCTGGCCGGGTGGTTCTGTGAGCGAACCGGTCTGGCCCCGGATTCAGTCGAGATTGCTCTGGGCGACGATCTACGGGCCGAGGTGGGCCTGGGCAGTCTTCGGGCGGAGTTGGAGGCCGGCCCGGTCTGGCCCGCCGGCCGGGTCGCCGCGGATAATCCCGACCCGGCGGGCAGCGGACCGGGTATGGCCGTGGCCCGCCTCGGACCGACCCGGGTCAGCGTGTCCCACGGAGGCTCGGCCACCCGCCGTCTCTTGACCGCGGCCCTCAGCCGCCCCTGGCGGGACCCCCGCTATGAGACGGCCCTGGAACTGGCTGGCAGGCTGGGCCCGTGAACGGGGAGCTGATCGTCACCGAGGACGTTCCGGGCGCCTTTGCCGCCGCCGTGGTGGAGGCCTATCAGAGCCGCCTCGGTGACTCTTTCTCCTTGGCCCTGTCCGGTGGAGAGCTGGCCCGCACCTGCTACGAGCGGTTGGCGGACATGCCCGAGGAACCCATCGACTGGTGGAATGTCGATGTCTACTGGGGTGACGAGCGTTGCGTGCCGGCCGAGGACCCGGATTCCAACCAGCTCCTCGGGCGCCGAGCGTTGCTGGAGCGGGTCGGAGCGGCCAACTCCGTGCACCCCATGCTCTGCGCGGAGGGTCCCAACGCCTACCAGCTCAAGATAGGCGAGCTCGGTATCTTCGACCTGGTGCACCTGGGGATGGGCCCGGACGGCCATACTGCATCCCTGTTCCCGGATTCTCCCGGCCTGTCCGCCCCGCCCGGCCAGCTGGTCTGTCTGAACTCGGACCCGAGCGGGCGCAATCCCCACGACCGTATGACCCTCACCCTGGAAGGCCTGGCTCGGGCCCGCCTGATCCTCTTCACGGTGTCCGGGCCCAACAAGGCCGAGGCCATGGCCCGGGTCTACCGGGGCGAGGCTCTGCCGGCGGGCCGGGTCGGCGCCGAGAAGATTGTCTGGCTGGTTGATCCCGAAGCCAGCCCGCTGTGAATAACGTGACCCCATGATCACATCGGGCCGGGACCTGTTGGCCGCCGGCTGGGACGAACTCAGCTCCGAGGCGACGGCCATCCGGGACGAACGCTACGGCGGGCGCATCACCTATTCCCCCAAGGTGTTCGTACCCCTCACCCATCTCTGTCGCGATCGCTGCGGCTACTGCACTTTCGCCCAGCCCCCCGCCCGGGTGACCGCGCCCTATATGAGCCTGGACGAGGTCCTGGCTGTGGCCCGGGCCGGAGCCGAGGCCGGCTGTCACGAGGCCCTCTTCACGCTTGGCGAGCGACCCGAAGAGCGGTACCCGGCGGCCAGGCAGTGGCTGGCCGATCACGGTTTCGCCTCCACCGTTGACTACCTGGTGGCCGCCTGCCGGGCCGTTCTGGACGAGACCGGCCTATTGCCCCACGCCAACGCCGGCGCCCTGTACGAGACCGAGCTGGCCGCCCTGCGCCGAGTCAGCGCCTCGCAGGGGATGATGCTCGAGTCACTCAACCCGGAATTGGAATGCCACCGGGGCAGTCCGGACAAGGACCCGGCCCGGCGCCTGGCCACCCTGGAGGCCGCCGGCCGGCTGGCCATCCCCTTCACCACGGGCATTCTGGTCGGAATCGGAGACAGCCGGGCCGATCGCCTGGAGGCGCTGGAGGCCATTGCCGTCTCCCATGAGCGCCATGGCCATGTGCAGGAGGTGATCGTGCAGAACTTCCTGCCCAAACCGGGCACGTCGATGCACTCCGCCCCTCCCTGCCCGCCGGAGGAGTATCTCTGGACCCTGGCCGCGGCCCGGGTGATGCTCGATCCCGGCATCCACCTGCAGGCCCCACCCAACCTGACCGAGGACTTCGGGGTCCTCCTCGACGCCGGCATCGATGACTGGGGCGGGGTCTCCCCCATCACCCCGGATCATGTCAACCCCGAGCGGGCCTGGCCCGCCCTGGCCCGTCTGGGTGAGGTCACCGAGGGCCGGGGCTACAGCCTGGCTCCCCGCCTGACCCTGCATCCGGCCTTCGCCCTGGCCCCGTCGCGCTGGCTCGATGCCGGCATGGCCTTCCCGGTCATGGACCACTCCGATGCCGAGGGCCTGGCCCGGGACCATTCCTGGAGTTCGGGCGGGGACCTGGCGCCGCCCCATCTGGTCCCGCCCGGCCCGGCGGCTCCCACCGGCGCTGCCGATGCGCGGCGGCGGGGCCTGACCCCGGTCGGAGAGGTGCTGGCCGGGGTCATAGCCGGGCAGGAGCCCGGCGTGGCCGAACTGACCACCCTCTTTTCCGCCCGAGGTCCTGAGGTGGGGGCGGTGGCCGAGGTGGCCGATGAGATGCGCCGTCGGATCTCGGGCGGGGCCATCACCTGGGTGGCCAACCGCAACATCAACTACACCAACGTCTGCACCTTCAAGTGTCGCTTCTGCGCCTTCTCCAAAGGCCCTCTCTCGCTCAACCTGCGGGGCGACCCGTACCTGCTCAGCCTGGACGAGATCACCGAACGGGTCATCGAAGCCGAGTCGCTAGGCGCCACCGAGGTCTGCCTGCAGGGCGGGATCCACCCCAAGTTCGACGGGGAGTACTACCTCGAGGTCCTCGGAGCAGTCCGGCGGGCCTCCGAGCGCATCCACATCCACGGCTTCACCGCCCTGGAGGTGACCGAAGGAGCCAAGCGGCTGGGGGAACCCTTGGACGCTTATCTTCGCCGTCTCATGGCCGCCGGTCTGAAGACCCTGCCCGGGACGGCGGCGGAGATCCTCGATGACGAGATCCGGGCCATTCTCTGCCCGGACAAGGTCAACACCGAGGAGTGGCTGGAAGCCCACCGGGTCGCCCACTCGGTGGGGCTGCGCTCGAATATCACCATCATGTTCGGCTCGGTGGAACAGCCTCTGCACTGGGCCCGACACATGGTCCGGACCCGGGACCTGCAGAAGGAGACCGGTGGGTTCACCGAGTTCGTCCCCCTGCCGTATGTACACATGGCCGCCCCGCTGTACCTGCAGCGCCGCAGCCGGCGGGGGCCCACCTTCCGGGAGGCTCTGCTCATGCACGCCGTGGGCCGGATCGCCTATGGGGATCTCGTCCCGAGCATCCAGACCTCCTGGGTGAAGATGGGCATCGGCGGG
>DATLUK010000162.1:0-2601 GCA_035533195.1 Acidimicrobiales bacterium
CTGGGGAGGCTGCTGGCTGGGAGGCGCCTTGAAGACCACGATGTCGCCTCGGTGGGGCGAGTGCAGGTCGTAGGCCAGCTTGGACACGATGATCCGGTCGTTGACGTGCAGCTGGGGGTACATCGACAGGGACGGGATGTAGAACGGCTGGGCCACGAAGGTTTTGACCAGCACGGCCACGACCACCGCCACGGCGATAAGAAGCGGTATCTCCCTCGCCGCGGCCAGGACGCCGGGCCGACCGGGGACGTTGGCAGGGCCTGTGCCGGCACCGACTGGCGGCGGCCGGACGGCCTCGGTCACCGGAGGGGTCAGCGGGCCGGCCGCTTTTCCTTGATCTTGGCCGCCTTACCGATGCGGTCCCGCAGGTAGTAGAGCTTGGCCCGGCGGACATCGCCCAGGGTGACCGGTTCGATCTTGGCGATTATGGGGCTGTGCACCGGGAAGGTGCGCTCGACGCCGACGCCGAAGCTGACCTTGCGCACGGTGAAGCTCTCCCGGACCCCGGAGCCTTGGCGGCGGATGACGGCTCCCTGGAAGACCTGGACCCGCTCCCGGTTGCCTTCCACCACCCGGACGTGAACCTTGAGGGTGTCGCCCGGAGCGAAGTCAGGGATGTCGTCGCGCAGGCTGGCGCGATCGACCAGATCGGTGGGGTTCATGGCGAGTGATGCTCCTCGGGCTGCTCTACGGCCCGGATGCCGGCGGGGCGCTCGGATGCGCCTCCGGCGACTACCGGGGACGACCCAGGATAGTCGGCCTCGGAAAGCAGCCGCATCTCCTCGCCCGAGAGCCCTCCCCGGGCGGCCATGAGGTCGGGGCGGCGGAGGAGGGTGAGGGAGAGGGACAGGCTCCGGCGCCAGCGGGAGATGCGGCCGTGATCACCAGAGAGGAGGACGGGGGGAACAGACCAGTCCCGGAACTGGGCCGGACGGGTGTAGTGGGGGTATTCGAGCAGGTTGTCGGTAAAGGTCTCCTCTCCGACCGAGGCCTCGTTACCCATGACGCCCGGGACGAGGCGGGCGACGGCCTCGGTGACCACGGCGGCGGCCGACTCCCCACCGGCCAGGACGTAGTCCCCGATGGAGAGCTCCTCATCGACCAGGTGGTCGACCACCCGCTGGTCCACGCCCTCATACCGGCCGCAGAGCAGGGAGAAGCCGGGCAGGGAAGCCAGCCGGCGCACGCCGTCCTGGTCAAGACGGCGTCCGGCCGGGCTCAGGTAGATGAGCGGCCGGGGGGGATCGGCGGCCTCCACGGCGCCGAAGATCGGCCCCGGGGCCAGCACCATGCCGGCGCCGCCGCCGAAGGGCGAGTCGTCCACCGAGCGCCGGGGGTCGCTGGCCGCCGAGCGCAGGTCGTGGATGCGGATGTCGAGCAGGCCCTCCCGCCTGGCCCTCCCGACCAGGGACTGACCCAGCCAGCCGTCGAGCATGTCAGGAAAGACGCTGAAGAGGTCGATCCTCAACGGAGCGGATGGACTCAATCGAGGAGTCCCTCGGGCAGGTCGGCCCGGACCACGCCCGGCTCGGCCGAGGTCACGAACCGCAGGGGGACCAGGCCGTCGTTGTCCAGGACCATGAGATCGCTGGCCGGATTGACCTGGACCGACACCACCACGCCCCGGTCCGTCCCGTCCTGGTCGATCAAGTGGCTACCCACGATCTGGTGAACCCACAGCACGTCGGGATCCTCGAGGGCGGGCGCCGCCAGGACGGCGCCCCTGAGGGCATCGGCGGCCGGGCGGTCATGGACCCCTTCGAAGGCGACCACCCACCGGCCTAGATGGGGGGTGGACGTCACCACCGTGAGCGGGACCGGGCCGGCCCACAGCACGGCCCCCCGAGCCACCCGCTCGTCCCGGTTGGTGGAGAGGGCGACCACCACCTCGCCCCGCAGCCCGTGGGCCCGGGCGATGTGGCCGACCTCGAGAAGGTCGGGAGGCGGGGACCCGCCCTCAGTCGACGATGTCGACCTGGACGTCGGCGCCGTCACGGCTGCCCGCCGCCCGGACCAGGGCCCGGATTGCCTGAGCCACCCGTCCGCGCCGGCCGATGACCATGCCCATGTCACCCTGGGCCACGTGCAGGCGCAGGGTCAGGCCGTTTCGGCCCTCATCCACCTCGACCCTTACCGAGTCCGGCTCGTCCACGATGGCCTTGGCCACGTATTCGAGGACGGAGGCGGCGGTGCCGGCCGGCAGGGAGCCCGAGGTGCCGTTGGCGGGGCCGTCGGCGGGGCTTTCACCGGAATCGACCGTGCCCTCCTCGACTTCGCTCACTTGGCTCCGTCCGGGGTGACACCTGAGCGGAAGGTGTCCCAGGCGCCGGAGATCTGCAGGAGCTTCTGTACCGTCTCGGTGGGCTTGGCCCCCTGGGCCAGCCAGCGCAGCGCCTTTTCGTTATCGATCTTCACCACCGAGGGTTCGGCCCGGGGCTCATAGGTCCCGACGATCTCGATGAAGCGCCCGTCGCGGGGCGAACGGCTGTCCGCCGCCACCACCCGGTAGGTCGGTTGCTTTTTCTTTCCCATGCGCATCAAGCGCAGTTTCACTGCCACTGTTCAGCTGATCCCTTGGTTCGGGCCGGTCCCGTTGAACCG
>DATLUK010000163.1:0-3022 GCA_035533195.1 Acidimicrobiales bacterium
CTCCTCGGCTGTCCAGGCTGAGGGCCTAGTGAATTTGTTCACATGCCTTCCGCCCGACAAAGACGGGCCAGGGCGTGAAGTCCTGGGATCATAAGATGAAGGTCTTGAAAAAGCAAGGCTTTGATGGGTCAAACTTTTTCGCCCCAACCCTTCTGGGACACCGGGGCATGGGCGTGGGGCCTGGTGAGAACACCCTGGCCTCCCTGGTCGATGCCGTCCGGGCCGGAGCCGACGGGATCGAGTGCGATGTCCGCCGGACGGCCGACGGCGCCTTGGCTCTCCACCACGATGCGGTCATCGAGGGCGTCGGGACGGTGGCCGAGTTGACCGTGGCCCAGCTGCCGGAGCGGGTGCCGCTCCTGGAGGCGGTGCTCGACGCTCTACAGGGGTCCCGGCTCAACCTGGAGATCAAGAACCTTCCCCATGAGCCGGGATACGACCCCGAGGAGTTGACGGCCCGGCAGGTGGCCACCCTCCTGGCCGAACGCGGCGGGCAGGACTCGGTGATCATCTCCTCGTTCACCTCGGCCGCCCTCGACGCCGTGGTCGGGATCGACCCCGATCTGCCCACCGGCTTTCTGACCACGGCCGACTACGACCAGGACAAGGCGCTGGGCCGGGCCGTGGAGCGGGGCTGGTCCGCCCTGCATCCCCACCACCGGGCCGTCACGGCCGCGCTGGTAGCCGCCGCCCATGACCAGGGGCTGGCCGTCAACACATGGACGGTCAATGACCCGGACGAGGCTCGGCGTCTGGCCGGCATCGGGGTGGACGGGGTCATCACCGACGCCGTCGGAGCCATCCTGGCCGCCTTGGGACGGGCGCCGACGGAGCCAGGGGCGCCAGCAGGCTGAGGACGCGGGGATGGTGGGCGATGTCGATGTGGTCGGTCTCGCCCAGGTACTCCCCGTCGCACTGGTGCGGCACCGGGCCGGCCAGCGACTCCACCAGCAGGCTGTCCTGGTCCCGGATGGTCGTGATCCGGGGGTGGCGCGCCACCCGCCGGCCCGAGGCCATCGCCCGCCCGGCCACGTTGAATAGTGAACGCAGGGCGAGGGTCCGGAACACCACCGCCGACAGGGCGTTTTCCGTCAGGTCGGTCCCGGGGGCCAGGTTGAGGGGCCGGCTGCCCAGGTAGGTGTAGGGGTTGCTGTTCATGAAGACGGCCATATAGGCGTCCTCCACGTCCCCGGCCGAGGACTTGACCCGGAGCTTCGGCTCCTTGCGGTCGTAGTGGCGGAACCAGGTGTCGAGGGCGGCCAGGAAGAAGGCGGGATGGCTGGCATAGCGCTTGAGCCCGGAGCGCCTCTCCACCCGGTCGACTATGGCGGCGTCAAAGCCGACGCTGGTGTGGAAGAGGAAGTAGCGCCCGTTGACCGACCCCAGCCCCACCCGGCGCTTCCAGGCCGCCTGGGGGTCCCGGAGGGTGTCGAGGAGCTGGACGGTGGCCTCCACCGGGTCGGGCTTCACCCCGAGGGTCCGGGCCATGACGTTGGTGGAGCCCCCTGGCAGCACGGCCAGGGTGGTGGCGGTGCCGACC
Organism: Acidimicrobiales bacterium; assembly: GCA_035533195.1. Classification (GTDB taxonomy): domain Bacteria; phylum Actinomycetota; class Acidimicrobiia; order Acidimicrobiales; family JAJPHE01; genus DAHUYE01. The sequence continues at coordinate 1,541 of DATLUK010000163.1, forward strand.
AGGCCGTTGGCCGCCTCGTTGAGCGTGCCGTCCCCGCCCAGCACGGCTACGACCTCCCGGCCGTCGGCGGCCGCCTCCGCCGCCAGTTCGGTGGCATGTCCCGGGGCGGCGGTCTGGAGAACCTCGAGGTCGTGCTCGGCCGCCAGGCTCTGGGCGATGACCACCCGGACCCGGGGAGTGACCGCCGACGCCGAGACATTGACGATCAGCGACACCCGCACCTAGCCCGTCACCTCTCGGCCGCCACCGCCCGCAACTGGCTGAGGGACCGGGCCAGCAGACGGGACACGTGCATCTGGCTGATCCCGAGTTGGGTGGCGATCTCGGACTGGGTCAAACCCTGGAAGAAGCGCAGGAAGAGGATCCGCCGTTCGCGCGGGGGCAGGCTGGCCAGTAGAGGAGACAGGGCCGCCCTGTCCTCGGCCGCCGCCATGGCGAGGTCGTCCTCGCCCAGCTGGCTGGCCAGGGTCGAGGAGCCCTCATCGTCCGGGCCCGGAGCGGGGGCGTCGAGGGATGCGAAGCGGTAGGCCTGGCCGGCTTCCATGGCCTCGAGGACCTCCTCCTCGGAGGCCTGCATTTCGGCGGCCAGCTCGGTCACGGTGGGGGAGCGGCCCAGCTCCTGGGACAGGTCGGCCACCACCTGGCCGAGGCGCAGGTAGAGCTCCTGGAGCCGTCGGGGCGCCCGAACCGCCCACCCCTTGTCCCGGAAGTGCCGCTTGAGCTCCCCGACGATGGTGTGGGTGGCGTAGGTGGAGAACTCGACCGGTCGCTCGGGATCGAAACGGTCGACGGCCTTGACCAGGCCGATGGACGCCACCTGGATCAGGTCGTCCAGGGGCTCACCCCGGTTGGCGAAGCGCCGGGCCAGGTACTCGGCCAGGCCGAGGTGGGCGTTGACCAGGTGGTCCCGCAGGGCGTCGCTGCGGGTCCTGGCAAATTCCTCGAAGTGGGCCCGCAGCTCGTCGCGGCTCTCAGGCTCCGTCATCGGTCCCTCTGGGCGCAGCCGCCTTCTTCCGGAACCACACGACCGGCTGGCCGTCTTCGTCGCGCACGTCATGCTCATCCACCAGAGCTGTCAGAATCTGGTGGCCCAGCTCACCCAGCCCGACCGGAGGCCCGCCGGGGTCGAAATAGCCCCGGCCCTCGACGCACAGGCCTCCCGGTTCGACCAGGTAGCGGAGGCGAATGACCCCATCCCGGCCCGACGGGCCGATGACGGCGTGGCACAACTCGTCCACGGCCAGGCGCAGATCTTCGATCTCGTCCCAGCTGAAGCCGAGCCGGCTGGCCAGGCCGGTGGCGGTGACCCGGGCCAGTCGCACGAACTCGGGCCCGGCGGGAAGGCTGAGGGTCACCTCATCCGTGTCAGGCAAGAGAGTCAAGGTAGTACAGGCCCGCAGTTCGACTGGGCGGCCGATCTTTGATGAGAATGCGCCGCATGAACGTCGTCGTTTGCGTGAAGCAGATCCCCGACCCGGCCCA
>DATLUK010000164.1:0-5051 GCA_035533195.1 Acidimicrobiales bacterium
CCGGAAGGTCCGGCCCCGGCCCACACATACGGCACCCCGAGCATCTCCCTGGCCGCATCGACCACGGCCAGACCCACCGCGCTGCCAGCCGGTCCGGGGTCGGAGACCGAGGCGGCGAAGGACAAGACCTCCGAGGCGTACGCAGCGGAGGCCAGCTGGCACGCCGGGGAGTCCGAGCCGCAGTTGTAGGCGACCAGCGCGGCGGTGGCATCGGCGGCCACGCCGTGGGCACACAGGAAGCGGGCCGCCGCCCACACCGCGTCGGTAGTGTCGTAGACGGACTCGGGGCCCACCCCGGGAGTGGGGAACGGGTCGGTGGGGGTGGGATGGTCGTAGGCGGCGAAGGTCGACGGTTCGAACTGCATGGGCCCCTCGGCGCCGGCCAAGTTGGCTCCAGAGGAGACCCCGGCCAGGTCCGAGCGGCCGAAGTCGGATTCGACCTTCCCCACCCCGGCCAGCACCGACCAGTCCAGGCCCGAGCAGCTGGCCCCGGCCTGGGTGAGGATCGACAGCCAGGAGGCGGGGATGGCGGCGTCGACGGCAGCCGAGGGGCTGGTGGCGGGCATGGCGGCCAGCCCTCCGGCGGCGCAGAGACCGAGGAGGACCAGCACCCCCACCGCGGCGCCGGCCGCGAGGGCTAGTCGCCCCATCGTCCCCCCACTCCGGTGACCAACCAGGTGCCCGAGCGTTTCCGCAGGGCCAGCGGCCAGGACACGGCCATCGCAGTGCCGTCGTCACGGGCGACGATCCGCGCTTCGACCAGCACGGTGGCCGCCTCGGCGCCGGTGAGGACACCGCCCAGGGCGCTGACGACGCCGGAGCGGATGACCGGTGTCGCCGTCCGAGCCGCCTCGGCCAGGATCGCTCTGGCGAGGTCCGGGGTCGCGGTGTGCTCGATACCCACCACGGCTCCGGTGGCTCCCGCCTGCAGTCCCAGCACGGCCTGGGTGAAGGCCAGGGCCGTGGCGGTGGCGCCGATGGGGACCGGCTCGGTCCGGGTGCGGGGCTCGTGTCCCACCAGCACCCCGGCGGCGCAGGACATCCCGGCGCTGGCCAGCGCCCCGAGCACAAGAATCGGCAGGGCCCGCCTCATGACATGGCCTGGTCGGTGTTGACCATGGCCAGCTCGGCCTCGGTACAGACGTGCTCGATGACAGCCCGGTGGTGTCCCACCAGCCACAGGGCCACGAAAGGTGGAAGGCGCCCCACCAACTCGGCCTCCGCCCCGCTCAGTCCCAACAGAGCGGTGGCGGCGGCCAGCTCACCGGGGGACTGGGCATAGACAACCCGCGTCTCGGCGTCGGCCAGAAGTCCCTGGGCCTGGGCAGCGGCCTCGGTGCCGGCGTCGGCCTGGGCGGCCAGGTCGGAGAGGCGATGCACGACCAGGACGAGCTGGATGCCCCGGGCCCGGGCCAGCTTGGCCGTGGCCTGTAGCCAGCGGGTGGTGGTTACGTTGCCCAGTGCCGCCCAGGCCTCGTCGAGGACCAGGATGCGACGGCGCTCCGACGGCCGCCCCGTCACCTGGGAAAGCCACGATCCGGCCGCCACCATCACTGCCGGCCCGGCGCCGGTGCCGAAGACAGCGGAGAGGTCGATGCGAAGGCCGGGTCCTTCGGGGTCGAGGGCCACATTGGTGGCCCCGTCGAACATGCCGGCCAGATCACCGCGGAGCAGCCGGCCCAGTTCCAGGCCCATCGGCCGTAGGGCGGCCAGAGCCTGGGGCACCGACATTGACAGGGCGGTGGTGAGGCCCGCTCCGGGATGAAGCAGGGCGTCGACCAGCTCGGCCAGGGTCGCCCCGGAGGGCAGGGAGTTGGTGGCCGCCTCCAGGCCGGCGCGCTCTTCGGGGGACAGGTCGCGGCGCAGTCCGGCGCCGGCCAGGTCGGCCACCACCGCCGAGGGCTCCAGGTCCGATCCCGGCCAGCGGTCCAGGGGGTTGAGGCGATGCTGTCCGCCCGGGCGCAGGCAGAGCTGGGCCAGTCCGAGCTGGTCGGCCAGCGGGGCATACTCGCCCTTGGGGTCGAGGACGAACACCTGGCGCCCGGCCAGGGACTGGCGGGCCAGGTAGGTCTTGACCAGGGAGGACTTGCCGGTGCCCAACTGGCCGAGGAGGACGAGATTGGGGCTGCGCACCACCTCGGCCTCATAGAGCGCCCAGGGGTCATAACAGAACGGCGCACCACCGCCGAGGTGGTTGAGCCCGATCACCACTCCGGCTCCGGGGAGGGTGGCCTGGGCCTGCCAGGGATAGGCGGAGGGCGAGTGACGGGTGGTGATGGACAGGCCCGGGACGCGCAGCATCACGCCTCGCCTCCGAAGCGCAGGCGGCAAAGGGGCAGGGCGGCGGCCACCGCTTCGGCGTGGTCCCCGTGCAGGGGGCGCAGGTCGATCCGCGCCGCCCCCGCCGCCGCCCGCACCTCCCGGCAGCCGCCATCGAGGGATTTGGGATCGTCGCCGCTGACCACCACCACGGCGGCCACCCGGTGCTGGGCGAAGCCGGAGACCAGCTCGTCATCCCGGGCCTCGGCCTCGTCCCGACCCCGGATATGCGCCGCTCCGGTCACAAAGCCCCACCGGGTTCGCTGGGTCTCGTCCATGGCGGCACCGAGACGGGCGGCGCGGGCCTTGCGCTGCGCGACGGCCGGATCGACCGCCTCCAGGTGGACCGCCACCGTCCGGGCCGACCCGGCCGGGGCGGCCAGCAGCAGAGGCGCCAGCCAGGACGGACCCACCGACACCCGGGGCCAGGCCGAGACCAGAAAGGCGCGGTGCAGGCTGTCATCGGCGCGCAGGTGGTCCCAGGCGACGCGGCGGGACTGGGGCCGCAGCGATGCCGCCCCGGCCGCCTTGGGGTCCACTCTCACCGGAGCCAGGCCGTAGTGGGCGCGGATGACCAGGCCCAGCTGCACCGGAGACAGCGGTGTGGCCACCAGGCCCGCGGCCGAGAGCCGGGTGGCCAGGGCCCGCCAGGTCGGGCCGGCCTGTGCCAGCGCGTCGGGCACTTTGCGGGTGGCGATCTCGACCTGGGCCCCGACGTGGATGCCGTGGATGGTCGAGGACACCCCCACCGCCTCGACGAGGCGGCGGTAGTCGGCTCGGGCCTCCTCTGACCCCTTGGCCCAGCGGGCGGACATCCAGGCCAGCCCGGAGCCGCCCGGATCGGGCATGGCCCGCTCCACCCAGCACAGCCGGCGCAACCCGTCGGCCGGTCCCATGGTGGAAAGCACGTCTCCCCAAAGGCCGACCAGACGGGACTGCTCGGCCTCGTCGAGCAGTCCGAAGTGATCCAGGCCGGACACGGAGTAGACCAGGGTGAGGGACACGCCCCCCGGACGTCGTTCCACCGCCACCCCGCCCTCAACGGCGCCGATTGCGCTGGACCACAGCGACAACCCGGCCAGCTCGGCGGGCAGCTTGAGGCCCAGGCGCCCGCCGGTCGCTGGCGGCGCTGTCTCGGCCAGGCCGGCGTGCCAGGTCCTCGTGCCGGAAAGCACCGCCCAGGCGTGGCGGAGGAGGGGAGGGGCCCACTCACAGGCCGGCCGGCCCCGAACCGGAGCGAAGGTCCAGGCACCGGCCAGGGCCAGTACGGCGATGGGCAGGGCCGGGAAGGCCCGCAGGTACAGGGCCACGGCGGCCCCGGCCAGGCCGAGGGCCAGTGACGCGGCCCGGGCCGCCCCCAGGCCGAAGAGGACCCGGGTGGGAAGGCCCCCGTTGAACTGGTAGCGCAGCGTCTCAGCCATCGGTCCCTCCCCTCACCGAGTCGGCCGGCGCGGTGGCGGCCCTACGCATGGAGGCGAGGGCACCGACGGCGGCCGGAGCGCGTCCCGCCATCACCGCTCCGGCCAGGCGGGCATGCGGGGTGCCCACGGCGGCGACGGTGTCGCCCCCGGCGCGGGCGACGCCACCGACACGGCTGGCGGCCCGGGCTCCGGCCCCGGCGGCCACCGCCGCCTCGGTGGCGTGGGGCACCATCCGCAGCGCCAGGGGCAGTCCCAGGGTGCCGAGAAACAGAAGCGCCACCCCGGAGATGACGGCATCGATTCCCCCGCCGGATCTCGAGGCGGTGATGGAGGCGCCGGCCAGCACCATGGCCACGGTGATGACCAATTGCGACAGGGCCACCGCCGCGATCACCTCGGCCAGGCGGCGCATCCACGACGCCGTCCAGGACCAGAACAGCCCGGCCAGGCCGAGGGGGATGAAGACCACCAGCAGGTAGAGCAGGGCCGCCCGCAGGGCCAGTTCCACCCAGATGACGAAGGCCAACAGCCCTACGACGGCTGCGACCAGGATGGAAGCGGCCAGGGGCATCGGATTGGCGATCGCCCCGGCGCCCACTCCCAGGGTGGTGGCCAGGGTGGCCATGGCCCGCCCGAAGCCGGCGGGGCCGCCGATGCCGACATCGACCACCGCCGCGCAGGCGGCGTCGGTGAGAAGCAACAGTCCCCCCACCAGGGTGCGGGCGGAGAGCAGGCCGACGCCGATCAGTACCGGGCTGAGCAGTCCCCGGCGCAGGGCGGTTCCCGGCGCCCCGGCGGCCACCGCCTGGGCCACGCCGAGGAGGAAGATGGGTATGGCCCCCAGCGCCGCCACGGCGGCCATGGCCCGCCAGGGTCCGTCGAACCAGCCCCCGAAGCTGACCGATGTGGTGGCGAGAAGGGCGTGGGTCAGGCCCGAGAAGGCCCATCCCGCCACCTGGGAGACGGCGGAGTAGATGGCCGAGCCCAGGGCGTGGATGAGCCCGTTGGTGAGAAGGCCCATGGCTAGTGCGCCCCCCGGCCGGTGGAGAATGCGAAGTTGACGATCAACTGGATGGCCCCGATGAGGAAGGCCCCGAAGAAGGCCCCGATCACCAGTTCCCGGCCCCGGTGGGAGGCGGAGAGGTTCCCGGCCCGCTGGCCGAAGGCCCAGGCTCCGCCACCGAAGGCCATGGCCGCAGCGCAGATGTAGAGGGCCACGGTCATGATTCCGCCGAGGAGCGACTGGATGGTCGCCGTGCCCGGCAGGGTCGTGTTGGGGCTGAGGGATATGGCATCCGCCAGCACGCTGGA
>DATLUK010000165.1:0-2330 GCA_035533195.1 Acidimicrobiales bacterium
CACCCAGTCGTGCTCGGACTCGGCCCGGTTCGGATAGCCGGACAGTCCCCCCTCCTGGCGGAGGGTGCCGAAGGCCTCTCGGCGGCCGGTGACCAGCTTGTGGACGTAGGCCTGGTGGCCGGTGTCCCACAGGAGGATGTCCTTGGGTGAATCGAAGACCCGGTGCATGGCCAGGGTCAGCTCCACCGCCCCGAGGTTGGAGCCCAGGTGGCCGCCGGTGACGGTGACCGTGTCCACGATGAAGGCCCGCAACTCCGAGGCCAGTTCGTCCAGCTCCCGATAGGAGAGCCGGCGCAGGTCGGAGGGGCTGTCTATGCGCTCTAGATACATGACGAATCGGGGTCAAAGCTACCCGGAGGCAGCTGGGGCCAGTATCTGGGCACCTCGCTCCAAGGCGGGAGCGGAGGACCGGGGGCCCGGCCGGTATCGTGCCGCCCGTGGAGATAGCGGCCGGCGCCCGGCTCAAGAGTGCAGTGTGTGACACCGAGGTGGTGGTGACCAAGGGCCTGGCCGACGGCCCGGGACTGTGCTGCGGAGGCGTCCCCATGCTGGCGGCCGGGCAGGAAGCCGGAGCCGCTGGAGGTGGGGTCCTCGATCCGGACCGGGCCGGGGGCACGGTGCTGGGCAAGCGCTACAGCGATGCCAGCGGCGCCCTTGAGGTCCTCTGCGTCAAGGCCGGCCGGGGCAGCCTGGCCCTGGGCGAGGAGCCCTTGGCCCTGCGCCAGGCCAAGCCCCTGCCCTCTTCGGACTGAAGCCGCCCGGGCCGCGCGGCTCCCCGGGGGTGTCTCCAGGTTGCATCTCTCAGGCGCCGCCACCGTCCGTGTCCGGCGCCGGACCTGACCTCTACCGGTGGTCGATGGCCACCTTCACCGCCGCGGAGTTGGCCTGGTCGGCTATGGCGGCAAAGGCGTCCCGCCACTGCGCCAGCGGGAAGGTATGAGTCAGCATGGGGACGATGTCGACCCGGCCGGACCTGGCCAGCTCGAGATAGTGCTGGATGCCGTGGGCCCGACGGCCCTCGACCTCCTCGATGCCGAAGGCGTTGGAGCCCACCCAGCGGATCTCCTTGAAATACAGCGGGCTCCACTCCCAGCGACCCGGGCCGTGGAAGCCCTCCTTGACCAGGGTGCCCCGGGCCTTGAGGACGCGCACGCCGACCTCGAATGTCTCCGGTTTGCCCACCGTGTCGTAGACGACGTCGATCCCTCCCGGATGGCACATGGGCAGGGCGTCGTCCATCATCAGGCCGCCGGTGATGACCCTGCCTCCTGACCATTCGGCCAGGGCTTCGATCAGGCCCAGCCGGGGCTCATGGTCCAGCACCAGGTCGGCGCCGAGGGACCGGGCCAGTTCGGCCTGGGCCCGGAAGCGGGCCACCACCGCCACCTGGGTGCCGGGGTAGAGGGACTTGAGGACGGCCAGGGCGGTGGTGCCGAGGGAGCCGGCGCCGTAGACGACCACTTTGGCATTGGGAGGGGGCGGGTTCCGGGTCACAGCGTGAAGGGATACGGCAAAGGGATCGGCCAGCACCGCCTGTTCGTCCGACAACGAGTCGGGGACGGGGAACATCATGGTCGAGTGGGCCGGCATCAATTCGGCGTAGCCGCCGGTGGCGTCGGAGGAGACCCCGGTGTGTATGCCGCGGCTGATGGAGCCGGACAGGAAGCTGTGGCAGAGGCTGTAGTCCCCGGCCACACACGCCGGGCACTCGGGGGTGATACCCCGGGCCCGGCAGGCCAGCCACGGGTTGATGACCACCCGCTGGCCGATCTCGAACCCCTCCGCTTCGGGGCCCGCTTCGGTCACCTCTCCCACCACCTCATGTCCCATCACCTGGGGGAAGGAGCAGAAGGCGGCCATGGCGCTGTCGGCGTCGTCGGCGCCGAAGTCCATGAGGGCCTGCTTGGAGTCCGATCCACAGATTCCGACCAGGCGGGGCTTGACCACATACCAGTCCGGCCGCAGGGGCCGGGCGTCCGCCATGTCCACCAGCGCCATCGGTGTGCTGGCCAGGTTGAGCAGGAGACCGGTGGCGCCGGGAGGCGGCGTCCACGGCTCGGTCGGAACTTCGAAGTCGAAGACGAGCGCTTTCACTGGTTCTCCTGGGACTGGTTCGATTGGGACTGGTGTTCCTGGGGGCCGGTGGCGACCATGGCGATATAGGTATCGATGTCGGAGTCTTTGAACTCCACCACCGACTTCATGTCGGGCAGATAGTGCTCGAAGCGGTCCGAGGCGATGGCGGCCAGGATGCCCTCGGCCACCACCTCCGGGGGTTCCTTCGGCCCCTCGAAGTAGAGCGCCTTCTCCTCCCCCGGCCGGTCCCAGAT
>DATLUK010000166.1:0-4665 GCA_035533195.1 Acidimicrobiales bacterium
CGCAAGGGCCTCGACCTCATCGCCTGTCCCTCCTGCGGGCGGGCCGAGATAGACGTCATCGGCCTGGCCGCCGAGGCCCAGATCGCCCTGGAGGCCAGGAACATCCCCCTGCAGGTGGCGGTCATGGGTTGCGTGGTCAACGGACCGGGCGAGGCCCGGGAGGCCGACATCGGCATCGGCGGCGGCCGCCAGAAGGGCCATCTGTTCATCAAAGGAAAGATCATCCGGGTCGTGCCCGAGGACCAGATGGTCCAGGCCCTGGTGGACGAGGCGGAAAAACTGGTGGCCGAGGGCATCGAGGCCCGCCTGGCCGCCGCCGACGCCGGGGCCGAGGCCGAGGCCGAGGCCGACCGCCGGGCCCTCCTGGAGGACCAGGGCGACGCCAACCTCAGCGAGGCCAAGGTCGAGCTCATCCGCCAGCACCGTACCGAACGGGGTTAAGCGGCCATTAATAGGCCTTAGCTATCACCGCTACCAACCCGGAGTCCGGGTCGTCCGGACCGGGCAGGCTGCCATCCCGGCGCTGGACGCAGCGCACGGTCACCCCGGTCGAATTGAGCGCCGCCTCCCCGTCGGCCCCGAGCACGTCGAGCCCAATAACGGCAAATCCCTCCTCCGCCGCCTCCCGTCCCTCCTCCACCGAGGCCACCTCCTTGGTCCGGGAAAGGCGCATCGCCTCGGCTTCCTCGGCCAGCCGGGCGCCCACGCCGTCCAGGGCGACCCTGGCCCGGGCCGCCGCCTCGGACAGGGGGATGGACACCTTGGATCCGTCGTGGCGGGTGACCAGGGTGGCGGTGCCGGCGGCCACGTCCCGCGGGCCCAGCTCCAGACGGACGGGGACGCCTTTCATCTCCCAGTCCACCGCCCGGCGCCCGAAGGACGTGGACGTGCGGTCATCGATCCGCACCCTCACCGAGGCGGCGGACAGCTCGGCCGCCAGCCGGGCGGCCTCGGCCACCACCTCGGGCTCGTCCCGGACGACCAGCACGACCACCTGTACCGGCGCCAGGTCGGGAGGCAGGCGCAGGCCGTTATCGTCCCCGTGGGCCATGATCAACGCCCCGACCATGCGGGTCGATGCGCCCCACGAGGTCTGCCAGACGTAGGACTGCTGGCCCTCGGCATCGGCGAAGGTGATGTCGAACGCCTTGGCGAAGTTCTGCCCCAACTCGTGACTGGTGGCCATCTGCAGCGCCTTCCCGTCGCGCATCATCCCCTCACAGGTCCAGGTGGTGGTTGCCCCGGCAAATCGTTCTTTGGCTGTCTTGCGCCCCACCAACACCGGCACGGCCATGATCGAGCGCATGAAATCGGCGTAGACCGACTCCAGGATGCGCAAGGCGTAGGCCCCGGCGTCCGCCTCGCTGACGTGGGCGGTGTGGCCCTCCTGCCACAGGAACTCGGTTGTGCGCAGGAACAACCGGGGCCGCAGCTCCCAACGCACCACGTTGGCCCACTGGTTGATGAGCAGCGGCAGCTCCCGGTAGCTCTGTACCCACTTGGAGAACGAGGCGTTGATGATGGTCTCGCTGGTCGGCCTGACCACCACCGGCTCCTCGAGCTCCTTTCCCCCGCCGTGGGTGACCACGGCCAGCTCGGGGCTGAAGCCCTCGACGTGCTCGGCCTCCTTGTGCAGGTAGGTCTCCGGGATGAACAGGGGGAAGTAGGCGTTGACCGCGCCCGTGTCCTTGATCCGCCGGTCGAGTTCGGCCTGCATCCGCTCCCAGATGGCATATCCCCACGGGCGGATAACCATGGTTCCGCGTACCGGGCCGTTCTCGGCCATCTCGGCCCGGGCCACCACGTCCTGATACCAGGCGGGGAAGTCCTCGGACTGGGGGGTCAGGATGTTCTGTGGGGACATGCCGGTAGCTTCCCATGCGATGAGGATGAGCCGTCTACTGCTTCGCACCCGCCGGGATGCACCGGCCGATGCCGAGGCGGCCAGCCATCGGCTGCTGATCCGGGCCGGCTACATCCGCCGCACCTCCTCGGGTGTCCACGCCTTCCTTCCCCTGGGCCGGCGGGTGCTGGCCAACGTGGAACGGGTGGTGCGGGAGGAACTGGACGCCGCCGGGGTCCAGGAGATCCTGCTGCCCGCCCTGCAGCCCCGCGAGCTCTGGGAGGCCTCGGGCCGGGCGTCGGTCTACGAGGACATCCTCTTCGGTCTCGAGGGCCGCGGCGGGCGGATGGTGCTCGGGCCCACCCACGAGGAGCTGGCCACGGTGACGGTGTCGGCCGATGTCGAGTCGTGGCGGGACCTGCCGGTCAGCGTCTATCAGGTGCAGACCAAGTTCCGGGACGAAGCCCGCCCGCGCTTCGGGTTGCTGCGGGGCCGGGAGTTCCTCATGGCCGACGCCTACAGTTTCGACCCCGATGAGGCCTCCATGGCTGAGTCGTACCGCCTCATCCACGACGCCGTCTGCCGGGTCTTCGACCGCTGCGGGATCGAATACCGGGCGGTGGAGGCGGACTCCGGCGGCATGGGCGGCTCGGTCAGCCACGAGATCATGGTGCCGAGCCCCATCGGTGAGGACCACTTCGCTCTCTGCCCGGCGTGCGGCTGGGCCGCCAATACGGAGGTTGCCTCCTCCGGCGGCCAACCTCCGTCGATGTCCATTGAGCCGCCTCCGGCGGCTCGGGTGCGGCCCACGTCGGAGACCGACTCACCGTTACCGGAGCTGGTCCTGCACCACACCCCGGGGGCGCCGGGGATCGAGGCGGTGGTCGAGTACTTCCGGGACCAGGGACTGACCGCCGAGGGGATGCTCAAGTGCATCGCACTCCTGGACGCCGCCGGCGGGGTGGTCCTGGCCCTGGTCCCCGGGGACCGGGAGGTGCTCGTCTCCCGGACCGCCCCTGGGGGCCGGCCCTTCGAGGATGCCGACTTTGCCGAGCACCCCGAGCTGGTCAAGGGCTATATCGGCCCCATGGGGATGGTGGAGCAGGGTGTCAGGGTGGTGGCCGACCATTCCGTCGCCCGTCGCCCATCCTGGGTGACCGGCGCCAATCGAGCCGACCACCACGTGAGTGGGGCGACGGCTGGGCGTGACTTCCAGGTGGGGGAGTGGGCCTCCATCGCCACCATCGCCGCCGGTGACCCCTGCCCGGCCTGCGCCGCCCGGGTCGAACTGGTTCGGGCGGTGGAGGCCGCCCACACCTTCCAGTTGGGTCGGCGCTACTCCGACGTCCTGGAAGGGGCGAGTTTCATGGACGAGTCCGGCGCCGAGGCCCCCTTCTGGATGGGCTGCTACGGGATCGGTGTGAGCCGGTTGGTGGCCATCGTGGCCGAGGCCACCCACGATGAGGCCGGGCTCTGCTGGCCCCCCGCCCTGGCCCCCTATGCCGTCCACCTGGTCTCCCTGGGTGCCTCCGAGGACGTCCTTGGGGCATCCCAGGCCCTCTACCGGGACCTCGGCGCCGCCGGTGTCAGCGTCCTGTGGGACGACCGGCCGGCCAGCGCGGGGGTGAAGTTTGCCGATGCCGATCTGGTCGGGATCCCGGTCCAGGTGCTGGTGGGAGCCCGGGGCCTGGCCAAGGGAGTGGTGGAGGTCAAGAACCGGGCCACGGGGGAGAGATCGGAGCTGGCTCCCGGGGAGTTGGCCGGAACCCTTCCGTTATAATCAGCGGGCCGGTCCCCCGGGACGGTGAGCGTGGGCTTGGCCCACGCTTTTGTTTGCTTTCCGGTCCCTTGAATGCTCGAGGAGGTGCGATGGGCCAGTCCGAACTGGTGCGTGAGTTGGTCGAGCCCTTGCTGGCCTCCACTGATCTGGAGTTGATCGACGTCGAGATCCAGGGCCCCATTCTGCGCCTGAGCCTGGATCGGCCTGGTGGCATCGATCTGGAGGCCATCGCCGGGATCAGCCGGGTCATCACCGCTGCCCTGGACGAGTCCGACCCCATGCCGGACAGCTACCAGCTGGAGATCTCCAGCCCGGGCCTGGAGCGGCCCTTGCGCACTCCCGAGCACTTCTCCCGCTTCATCGGCTCCAAGATCTCCGTCCGCACCCTGCCGGGCACGCCGGGGGAACGCCGCCTGACCGGCCTGTTGACCGGGGCCGATTCCTTCGGTGTGGATCTCGACGCCGAAGGGTCCGGCCCGACGCGGGTCGGCTATGACCAGATCGAAAGAGCCAGGACCGTCTTCGAGTGGGGCCCCGGCCCCAAGCCCGGCAAGGCCGCCGGCGGAGCGGCCCGTAGGAACCGTACGCAGAAGACCTCCGCATCCAAGACACCTGACGTACACGAAGAGGCGACACCCCGATGAGCAAGACCAATTTCGAGTTCCTGGAGGCGCTGCAGCTGATCGCCCGGGACAAAGGCATCTCTGTCGACACGCTGCTCGACGCCCTGGCCAATGCCCTGGTGGCGGCGTACAAGCGCCTGCCCAACGCCGCCGAGGAGGCGGTCGTCACCGTCGACCCCGACACAGGGGAGATCCGGGTTTATGGCCAGGAGCTGGACGAGGATGGCAACGTCATACGGGAGTGGGACGACACCCCGGACGACTTCGGCCGCATAGCCGCCCAGACGGCCAAGCAGGTCATCCTCCAGCGCATCCGGGAGGCCGAGCGCGACCTCAAGTACGAGGAGTACGCCGGCCGTGAGGGCGACATCGTCACCGGCATCATCCAGCAGAGCGATAACCGCTACACCCTGCTGGAT
>DATLUK010000167.1:0-6357 GCA_035533195.1 Acidimicrobiales bacterium
GTGGGCATGGTCGCCACCCCCGACGGCGCCGGCTACTGGCTGGTCGGCCAAGACGGCGGAGTGTTCTCCTTCGGCGACGCCCCGTTCAAGGGATCGGCCGGGGGCCTTCACCTCCGCGGCCCGGTTGTCGCCGTCGCCGGGCCGGCCGGGTTCCAGACTCCCAGGACGAAGTCGAACAGCCGTCCCAGGACGAAGTCGAACAGCCTTGACGCCAGGTTGGCCCGGTTCCTTCGCGTGTTGGGAGCGTGGCTCTGGTGACGGGGCGACCCGCCGGGCGCGGCCTGCATGGCCTGCATTACGGCCAGGGTGCTCAGGTGGTCACTCTGGCCATGCGGAGGGCCCAAAAGGCCCTCCGGCTCTAGCCGGAGTGGTCGTTTGGCTCTTAGATTGTGGGATGGACGGCACGGCCGGACCGGCCTTTCGCTTCGAGGGGGTCACCCACCGCTACGGAAGCCACCCCGCCCTCTCCGAGGTCGACCTGGAGGTGGGCCGCGGTGAGACCGTGGCCTTGCTCGGGGCCAACGGGGCGGGCAAATCGACTGCCATCGCCATCGTCCTCGGCCTGATACGACCGACACTCGGAAGGGTGACCGTGCTCGGCACCAGCGCCCGGCGGGCCTTGGGCGAGGGCCGGATCGGCGTCATGCTGCAGACCGGATCGGGTATCGGCCTGCCTCCGGGCGTCAGGGTGGACCAGACCCTGAGGATGATCCGCAAGCTGTACCGGAACCCGGCGTCCACGGCCGTGACGGTGGAGCGGGCCGGCATCGCCCGGCTGCTCGGACGCCAGACCCATCGCCTCTCCGGTGGCCAGGTTCAGCGGGTCCGCTTCGCCCTGGCCATCGCCGGGAACCCGGAACTGCTCTTCCTGGACGAACCGACCTCGGCCATGGACGTAGACAGCCGCCGCAGCTTCTGGGACATGATCCGGGAGCTCGGGCGCGAGGGCCGCACCACCGTGGTGGCCACCCATCACCTGGAGGAGGCGGATCGGGTGGCCGATCGGGTGGTCGTCATCGACCATGGCCGGGTGGTGGCCGACGGCTCGGGCGCCATTCTCAAGGCGTCGGTGGCGGCCAAACGGATTCGCTTCGGCTGCCGGAGTCCCGACGCCCGCATGTTGGATTCGCTGGAAGGCGTAACCGAGGTCGGCATCCACGGCGGCGAAGTGGACCTCTACTCCCTGGACGCCGACGCCACCGTCCGGGCCCTGGTGGGCAAGGGCGTCGCCTTCACCAACCTCGAGGTGACCGGGGCGGGACTGGAGGAGGCCTTCGTCGCCCTGACCGCATCTCGGACGTCCTCGGATGAGGCCGGCGAGTGACGGGGCTGCTCGCCTTCGGAGGTTTCGAGGTCCGCCGGCTGGTCCGGAGCTGGCGGTTCCTGATGATCACCGTTGGATTCCCGGTGATCTTCTACGTGTTGTTTCTCGACAACCGCCGGCCTAGCAAGCTCATCGACGGCACCGTGCCGTGGCGGGTCTACCTGATGGTGTCGATGTGCTGCTTCGGGTCCCTGGTGGCGGCCCTGACGGCGGGCGGTGCACGGCTGTCGGCCGAGCGGGCCTCGGGCTGGGCCCGCCAGCTCCGGGTCACGCCGCTACCGACGTGGTCCTATGTCAGCACCAAGGTCATCGCCATCATGCTGGTCGTCCTCCCGGTGGTGGTCCTGGTCGAGATGGTGGGCGCCTGGTTCGGAGGGGTGGGCCTGGCCGGCAGCACCTGGGTGGAACTGACGCTGCTGCTGTGGGTCACGTCCCTGCCCCTGGCGGTCCTGGGCGCCTTCATCGGATTCATGGTCCACACCGAGACCGCTTTCCCCGTCGTGACCGCCCTGATGTTCGTCCTCGGCTACTTCGGCGGCCTGTTCGACCCGGTCAGCAGCATGCCGCACCCGCTACGGGTGGTTGCGCGGGTCCTCCCCAGCTTCCACCAGCCCGCCCTCGGCCTGGCCCTGCTGGACGGGCGTGGACAGCCGGCGGTCCACTGGCTGGTTCTGAGCGGCTATGTCCTGGTCCTCGGCCTGGCCATCTTCTTCAAGCACCACCTCGAGGAGGCCCGGGGCCTGGCCTAGTTGTGGGCTCGAGCCGGGTCGCCTAGGCGATGGGGGCGGGCCGGCCGAAGAGGTAGCCCTGGGCCTTATCGCAGCCCATCCGGCGGAGGGCGAGCATCTGCTCCTCCGTCTCCACTCCCTCGGCTGTCACCAGCTTGCCCAAGCGGTGGGCCAGGTCGACCACGGTGGCCAGGACCTCGAACTCTCCGCTGCCCGGACCATCCAGAGCCGACACGAAGGCCCGGTCGATCTTGATTTCCGAGGCCGGGAGCCGGCACAGGTAGGCGAGGGAGGAATAGCCGGTCCCGAAGTCATCGATCGAGAGCCGGACGCCGAGGTCGCAAAGGGCGTGGAGGGTGTTGAGGCAAGCCTCCACGTCGTGCATGACGGTGGTCTCGGTCACCTCCAGGACCAATGCCTCGGCGGCCAGCCCGCTTTCGCTCAGGCTGCGCTCGACCAGGCGGACCAGGTCATGGTGGGCCAACTGGGCGGCGGACAGGTTCACGCTGACGCTGGCCGGGTTGTCCCGGGCACACCGCCAGGCCGACGCCTTCCGGCAGGCCTCACCCATCGCCCAGCTGCCGAGGGCCACGATGAGGCCGGTCTGTTCGGCCAGGGGGATGAACTCCGGCGCGCCCAGCAGGCCCCGGACGGGATGCTGCCAGCGCAACAGGGCTTCGGCGCCGACCTGGCGCAAGTCGTCGAGGGCCACGATGGGCTGATAGTGCAGCCGCAGCTCCTCGTTGTGGACGGCCAGGCGGAGGGAGGTCTCCTCCTGTGGGTCCAGATGCCCGGACCGGCCGTCACAGAGGGAGATCTCGAAGCGGTCCTTGCCCGCCCGCTTGGCCCGGTACATGGCGGTGTCGGCCAGGCGGAGGATGACGTCGGCCTCCTCCGCTCGCTTCCCGGTGCGGGCTACCGACACGCCGATGCTGGCCGTCAGGAAGAGAGGATGCCCGGCCGACTCGAAGGGTTGGTCGAGGGCTGTCTCCAGGCGGCGGACGACGGACAGCACATCATCGGGAGAGGCAAGATCGACGCAGAGGGCGCAGAACTCATCTCCTCCCAGCCGGGCCAGAGTGTCCTCCGGGCGCAGGGCGCCCGAGAGACGACTTCCCACCTCTTTGAGGACCGAGTCGCCCACGGCGTGGCCGTAACCGTCGTTGATGGCCTTGAAGCCGTCCAGGTCGACGAAGAAGACGGCCACGGTGTCGCCCCGGCGGGTCGTGCGGACCAGTGATCGCTCCAGTCGGTCCATGAACAGGGCCCGATTGGGAAGGCCGGTGAGGCCGTCGTGCATGGCCTGGTAGGCCAGTTGGGCCTCCAGGTGCTTGCGCTCCATGGCGTAGCGGATGGAGCGGATGAGGAGGGTCGAGTCGAGTTTGGACTTGGGTAGGTAGTCCTGGGCCCCCTGCTGCACGCAGGCCAGGGCCACGTCCTCGTCGATGCGCCCGGACAGGACCACCACAGGCACATGCGGCGCCACGTCCCGGAGGGCCTGGAGGGCTTCGAGCCCGACGGCGTCGGGCAGGGAGAGATCCAGGAGGGCGCAGTCGGCGACGGCGGCATCCAGGACCGTCACCTGGGCCAAGCGGGTGCGGTGTGCGAGAACGAATTCGGTGCCACCTTCGTTGAGGAGGGCGGTCACCAGTCGGGCGTGGGCGGCGTTGTCCTCGACCAGCAGGATGTTGCCCAGGCGGGTATGGCTCCGCTCCCGGGCTTCGACGCGGGGGGTGGGGGCCTCCTCCTCCAGGGAGATGGCCTCGGCCTGGATCACCACGTCGCCGGCCCCAGAGCCACGACCACGGCCGCGCCGCCCAGGTCACTGTCCTCGATCCGGATGCTGCCGCCGTGCCGTTCGGCTATCGCCCGGCACTGGGCCAGCCCGATTCCGAAGCCAGGCCGTCCGGTGTCGGTGCGCACGAACATGTCGAAGACCCGTGACCGGTAGGCGGGCTCGATCCCGATGCCGTTGTCGGCCACGGTCATCTGGCTGATGCCGTTGACATTGGTCGAACTGACCTGGACACAGGGCCCCACTCCATCCCGGCGGAACTTGATGGCGTTGGACAGCAGCTGGCGCAGGACCAGATCGAGGAGGCTCGGATCGGCGTTGACCCGGGCCCCTCCGACTGTCTGGATGACGGCTCCGCTGCTGTTGATCGACGCCGTCAATGCCACGCTCGCCCGCCCCACCGCCGTCTCGAGGTCCAGCCATTCGGGACGGGGCTCAACGGATCCGAGTCGAGCCTGGTCCATGACCCCTTCGATGCGCCCGACCATGTCGGCCGTTCCCTGCAGGCACCACTCCAGCAGTTCCGCCCCTTCCGGATCGAGAACGTCGGCATAGCGGCGCTGGAGAATATGCAGGAAGCCCGTGACCGAGCAGAGGGGCTCCATCAGGTCATGGGCCATCACCGCCACCAGCTCCCCCGCCTTCCTCTCAGGAGGCAACGAGGAGGCGGGAGGCTGGCTGGCGGGAAGCTCGGAGCCCGACTGGTCCGTCAGGTCATGGATGATCGCTTCGAGACTCATGGCGTTCGTCCTGTCCTTTCTGGTCTCTGGCTGGGTTCGGGCTCGGGTGGGCCTCAGCCCACCGGCTGGTTGGGTTTGCGACTCCTCGGAGTTCCGGTCTTGGAGACGCCCTTGGCCGGGGCCTTGGCCGTGCCGCTGGCCGCCTTCCCCGGGGTCTTGGCCGCCGAGGCAGGTCCGGTCGGCTTGGCCGCCGGCGCCTTGGGCCGCGAGGCGTTCCCTCGGGGACCGGCGCTGAACTCCCCGACAGCGCCGGCCCCCTTGGAAATGAGTCGGGACCGCTGGGGTTCCGACAGCTTGGCCAGGCGGGGGTTGGCCTGGATGCGTTCGGCCGGGTAGTCGGCCAGGGCAGTCATGATCTTGGGGGTGCGCCCGTTGGCCACCGGCACCGACTCCAACAGGGCGTCGAGGGCGTCCCCGCCGGCCTCGTGGAGGGCCACGGCCAGCTCGGGGAGGGTCTCGAGGTGACCCGTGCGCCGGGCCCGCTTGATGGCCGTCTCCATGGCCGACACCGCCGCCGACTTGTCCTCGGCCTTGGCCGCTCGGCGGCCGGCTGCGGACTGCACCGTTTCCGTCTCCTCCTCATCGAGGTGGTGGACGGGCTGGCTGACAGCCATACCCGGCCGCTGCAGCACCATCTGCTCCAGCCGGCGCAGGTCGGCCCGCAGGCGCTTCGACTTGCGGATACGAGACCGGGCCAGCCAGTAGATGGCGAAGATCAGCAAGCCCAGGGCCAGGAGCAACCCGAGGAGGGCGAATGGGAAGACGAACTGGGAGTGGGAGACCGACTTGGACAGCCAGGAGTAGTTGGTCTTCACCACCACGTTCTCATTGACCGGCCCGCCGTAGATCGGCACCGGCACCTTGGCCGTGTACAGCTCGGTCGACTTGGCCAGGATCACCGCTGATCCGACCGCCTTGACCCCACCGATGGTGACCTTGGTGTCCAGGCGGATGCGCCCGGTGTTGTCCAACGGCACGCTGACCAGCGAGTAGTGGGGCAGGAGCGAGGAGTCGAGCTTCTGGGTGATGCGCCCGATCAGGAACGACTTGGTGGCGACGCCGGGCACGGTGACGTAGAAGCGCACGGCCACCACCTTGACGACCCGCAGCGACTTCGACCCGGGCAGGGACTCGGGCTCTGAGGTCACGGTAACGACACCGAAGTGATCCCCGGGCTCGGCGCTGTTGGGCGCCTTGACCTGGAACGGAACCAGGACCGACTGGTCCGGGCCGACCGTGACCGACGCCTCATTGAAGTGGGCCCAGCTCCCGACGTCGGTCTGGACGCCGTGGTTGATCGAGGGCGTTCCGTTGGCGGAGAAGAGGAGGTCGTCTATACCCAGGGTTACCGTCTGGGGGACCGGCGCCGGGTTGGTAATCTTGGCCTGGGAAGAAGCCGCCTGCCCGGGCTTGAGGCTGAAGTAGAACCACTGGCCGCCATTCGGGTCGGACGGGGTGGTGTTGGTCGGCGTGACAGTTACCGACTCCACGTCCTGGAGGAGGGTGGTGGCCGAGGTACCGCCTTGGCCGGCCGTGGCGGCCGCCGGCTGGCTGGTGGCCGAGGGGCCGCCGGCGGGGGTGGTGGCGCCGGCCGGAGCGGCGCCCATGAGAGCCCAGCTGGAAACGGCGATGACGAGGGAAGCTCCAGCCGAGCACACCGCCTCGAGGACGGTGTGCCGGCTGGCGCTACGACTGCGAAGTGGGGAGTTCATTTCCTACCGATCCTCAGGTGAACAGGGTGACGGTCAGGGTGGCCGTGTACGGATCGGC
>DATLUK010000168.1:0-2707 GCA_035533195.1 Acidimicrobiales bacterium
GAACGGGCTGACCCCTTGCTCCTGGATGAGATGGGCGATGCGGTGGGTGAGCACCCGGGTCTTGCCCGAGCCGGCCCCGGCCAGGATGAGGAGCGGCCCCTGGCCGTGGAGCACGGCGTCGCGCTGGGCGGTGTTGAGCCCACCGAGGAGGTCGGAGGAGCGGTCGGAGAAGGGCCCGGAGCTGCTCGAATCCCACTCATCACCGCCGGACAACGAGAGCTGTGTGTCGCTCACTCCCACTCGATGGTGCCGGGCGGCTTGGAGGTGATGTCCAAGGCGACCCGGTTGACGCCGGGAACCTCGTTGATGATGCGGCTGGATAACCGCTCGAGCACCTCATAGGGCAGGCGGGCCCAGTCGGCGGTCATGGCGTCATCACTGGTCACGGCCCGGATGATGATGGGATAGGCGTAGGTCCGCTCGTCTCCCATGACGCCCACTGTCCGCACCGCCGGCAGCACCGCGAAGCTCTGCCAGATCTCGTTGTAGAGCCCGGCCCGACGAATCTCGTCCACCACGATGGCGTCGGCCGCCTGGAGGATCCGGACCCGCTCAGGCGTGATGGTCCCCACGATTCGCACAGCCAGGCCGGGCCCAGGGAAGGGCTGGCGCCACACGATCTCCTCGGGCAGGCCGAGCTCCTCACCCACCACCCGCACCTCGTCCTTGAAGAGGTTGCGCAGCGGCTCGACCAGCTCGAAGTTCATGTCCTCGGGCAGGCCACCAACATTGTGGTGGGACTTGATCTTGGAGGCGTCCTTGGTCCCCGACTCGATGATGTCGGGGTACAACGTTCCCTGGACCAGGAAGCGGGCATCCTCGTGTTCGGTGGCCACCTCCTCGAAGATGCGGATGAAGGTCTCACCGATGATCTTGCGCTTGCGCTCGGGATCGATGACGTCGTTGAGCAGTTCCTGGAACCGGTCGGCCGCCTTCACATGCACCAGATCCATCTTGAACTGCCGGCGGAACGTCTCCTCCACCTGGTCTGCCTCCCCGGCCCGCATCAGCCCGGTGTCGACAAACACACAAATGAGCTGGTCCCCGATCGCCTTGTGCACCAGGGCGGCCGCCACGGACGAGTCGACCCCACCGGAGAGGGCGCAGATGATCTTCTCGCTGCCCACCTGCCGGCGGATCGCCTCCACCGATGACTCGATCACCGAGCTCATGGTCCAGTTGGGTCTACAGCCACAGGCGTCGTAGAGGAAGGCCTTGAGGACATCCTGGCCCCTCGGCGTGTGGGCCACCTCGGGGTGGAACTGCACGCCGTAGATGCCCCGCTCCACGTTCTCCAGCGCGGCTACCGGCGCGTCGGGGGAGCTGGCCGTCACCACGAAGCCTTCGGGGGCCCCGACGATGGCGTCGAAGTGGCTCATCCACACGTCGTGCTGCCCCGGCATCGACGCCAGCAACGGGGAGCCAGCCACCACGGTAAGAGGCGTACGTCCGTATTCGCCCTTGCCGGTGCGGGCAACCTCTCCCCCTAGTTGCAGAGCAACCAACTGGGCGCCATAACAGATGCCGAGGACGGGGACCCCGGAGTCGTAGATGGCCGGATCGGCCAGGGGCGCGCCCTCCACGTGCACCGACTTGGGGCCTCCGGAAAAGATGATGCCCTTGGGTCTGCGGGAGAGCATTTCCGCGGCCGACATGGTGTGGGGCACGATCTCGGAATAGACGTGTGCCTCCCGCACCCGCCTGGCGATCAGCTGGGCGTATTGGGCGCCGAAATCGACCACCAGAACGGTGTCGTACTCCTCGAAGCCGGGCCCGCCCGGCGCCTCCGGTCGAGGAACGATCGGGTCAGCGCCAGGGGGGATGACGGGATCGGAGCTCAGCGGCCCATCCCGACGCCCTGGGAGCGCTGCAGCGCCTTGCCCTCGGTCTGCAGGGCGGGGGCCACCATCACCTCCGCCTTCTGGAACTCCTTGACCGTCTCGTAGCCACAGGTGGCCATGCTGGTCCGCAGGGCCCCGAACAGATTGAGCCGGCCGTCGTTCTCATGGGCCGGTCCCAACAGGACCTCCTGGATGGTGCCCCGGGCCTGGGTGCGGATCCGCGCCCCCCGAGGCAGGCTGGCGTGGAAGGTGGCCATGCCCCAGTGGTAGCCCCGCCCGGGCGCCTGGTCGGCGGCGGCCAGGGGAGAGCCGATCATGACCGCGTCAGCCCCACAGGCGATCGCCTTGGCGATGTCTCCACCGGTGGCCATGCCGCCGTCGGCGATGACGTGGACGTACACCCCGGTCTCGTCCAGATGGCGCATGCGGGCGCCGGCGGCGTCGGCGACGGCCGTGGCCTGGGGAACCCCCAGGCCGAGCACGCCCCGAGTGGTGCAGGCGTTCCCCGGTCCCACGCCGACCAACACCCCGACCGCACCGGTGCGCATGAGGTGGAGGGCCGCCTGGTACGACGCGCAGCCGCCCACGATCACGGGTATGTCGAACTCCCGGATGAAGCGCTTGAGATTGAGCGGCTCGACTGTCTTGGAGACGTGCTCGGCGGAGACGACCGTGCCCTGGATGACGAGCAGGTCGAGCTCGGCGTCCAGGACGGCCTTGGCGTGGGACTCGGTGCGCTGCGGCGTCAGGGAGGCGGCCGAGACGACCCCGGCGTCCTTGATCTCCCGGATGCGGCGGGTCACCAGCTCCGGCTTGATGGGCTCGCTGTAGATCTGCTGCATGCGGGCCGTGGCCTTCTCCTGATC
>DATLUK010000169.1:0-13160 GCA_035533195.1 Acidimicrobiales bacterium
ACCATTCTCTGGTGCACCAGGGCTACCGGGCCTCGGGCGATGCCAATCATGAGCTGGCCTTCCACCGCCCCAACGGCTCGGTGCTGGCCACGACCGCTCCGCCGGCGTCCCGGCCGTCTTTGTTCCGGGCGGCGGCGTGAGCACAACAGATCACCGGCTTGGGTGTCATCGGGGATCGGCGCGTGACCCGGACGGGGAAGGATCAGGGTGCCGAGATCGGGTTCGACCCGGCGATCCGGACGTCGTGCGTCGCGCACCGTCCAGCTGGATCCGTATAGGCCGTCCGTATGGTAGTGATAAAGCCGTCCATATGGTATTCTAAGTCTGCCGATGGCACCCGCCGCCTACGTCCGTCGTGTGGTCGATGAGGAGCTCGATGAGCTCCTCCCCTCACTGGCGGCCATCGCCCTGGAGGGACCTAGGGCGGTCGGAAAGACCGAGACGGCCCTTCAACGGGCCAGAACGACCTACCGCCTCGACGACCCTGCCGAGCGCGAGATAGCAGAGGCCGCCCCGGCGCGACTCGCCACTGGCGCGCCGCCGGTCCTCATCGACGAGTGGCAACGCCTCCCCGTGTCCTGGGACGTCGTGCGTCGCGCCGTGGACGCCGATGCATCCCCGGGGCGGTTCCTTCTCACCGGGTCCACGGCCCCCACCGAGGTTCCGACCCACTCTGGGGCGGGGCGCATCGTCACCCTTCGGATGCGCCCGCTGTCCCTGGCCGAGCGTGGTCTGACGGCTCCGACGGTCAGCCTGGCCGCACTTCTGGCCGGGGGCCGCCCACCGGTCTCGGGGTCCACATCCTTGGGACTGGAGGACTACGCCGGTGAAGTCATTGCCTCTGGCTTCCCCGGGCTGCGCGGGCTGCCCGGTCGAGTGTTGCGAGCCCACTTGGACGGCTACTTGGAGCGCATCGTTGAACGCGACTTCGAAGAGATGGGCCGCCGGGTCCGGAACGAGGGCGCACTGCGACGGTGGATGACGGCCTATGCCGCGGCCAGCTCTACCACGGCGTCCTTCGAGACGATCCGGGATGCGGCCTCTGGAGGAAGCTCCGAAAAGCCGGCCAAGTCGACAACCATCCCGTACCGCTCCGTCCTGGAGCAGCTGTGGATCATCGAGGACCTCCCCGCCTGGTTGCCGACCCGTAACCACATCCGACGGCTGAGTGAAGCTCCCCGACACCACCTGAGTGATCCGGCGCTCGCCGTTCGACTGCTGGGCGTGGACGCGGAGGCTCTTCTCAGCGGTGAGCCGGTCGGCCCGTCGATCCCTCGCCATGGAAGTCTGCTCGGAGCGCTGTTCGAATCCCTCGTCGCCCTTTCGGTCCGGGTCTACGCGCAGGCGGCTGAGTCCCGGGTGTCGCACCTGCGAACGAGGGGCGGCGAGCACGAGGTGGACCTCATCGTCGAGCGGCGCGACGGGCGCGCCGTTGCCCTAGAGGTGAAGCTGGCCCGCACCGTCGGCGCAGGAGACATTCGGCACCTGACCTGGCTGGCGGACACCGTGGGAGCAGATCTCATCGACGCCGCGGTCATCACGACCGGACCGGACGCCTACCGGCGAAGCGATGGCGTGGCCGTCATCCCGGCGGGGCTCCTGGGTCCGTGATGGCTCCGGTTTCTGCTCACGGGGAGCCCGGCCCGGGGCCAAGGTTGTATCGAACTATTCGGAGCCGTCAGATGTAGCGGCCGCCCCCGTCCCCCTGGTGATGGGCTGACACCGGCTCGAGCTCCCCGTTGGCCCGGTAGAGCTCGGCCAGGGTCGGGTCCCGGCCGGGGACGGGGGCCTGTCCGCGCAGCCAGGCCCCGGCCTCCGAACGGCTGAACGGTCGGAACTGCACATCGGCCAGGCAACGGCCCGGGCGGACGACCGCCGGATGCAGGCCACGCATGGGCTCGTTGGTGGTGATGAGCAGCAGCACACGTAGGCCGTGGCCCAGGATCCCGTCGGTGAGGTTGAGCAGCCGGCCCATGGAGGCGCCGGCGTCCATGCGGGCGTCGGCCCGGATGAGCTCGTCGGCATCCTCCACCACCAGCACCTTCCACCGGCTGGTGGAAAGCGAGCGCGGATCCCAGAGGTCCTCATCGGCCACCACATGCATGAGGTACTCGGGGGAGCCGAAGAAGGCCTCGGGGTCGAGCACGAAGTGGATGTCGGCCCAGTTCCGCCACTCGTGGCCCAGTGACCGGATGGCGGTCGTCTTGCCCGTGCCTGGCTCCCCGTACCAGAGGAGGAGCCGTCCCCCGTGGGCGGGGGGCTCGGGAAGTTGCATGAGCTGGCCCAGGGCGAGGCCGACTTCGCCGGGATAGTTGGCGGTGATGGCCTCCCAGGCCGGGGTGTCGACCCAGCGGCGGTGGCGGCTCGGGGACCCGCCCGTGCCCGCCGTCCACATGGTCAGGCGCGCCTTGCCGTCAGTCTTCTCGGCCGGCGGCACCGCCCTGCGCACGGCGTCCAGGACCCGGTCGGCCAGCTCGGCGGTGCGGGCCGTGACCATGACCTGGACCTCGGGCCGGCGCGTGACCAGGACCAGGTGGACGGACCAGCCTTCGCCGACCAGGAGCCTCTGGCAGTCCCCGTTGTCGGAGGCCAGCTCCCGGACCAGCTCCGCTCCCTCCGGGGCCAGGCCGTCGATGCTGTGCACATCGGCAAAGAAGGCCTGTCGGGCATAGGGCTGCTCCCCCTCCAGGAACCGGAGCGTGGCCAGGTCGGCCAGCCGTGCGGCCAGGCCACGGTCACTCAGGGGCCAGACGGCCTGGGGGACGTTGAAGGCCGCGGTACGAGAGGTCAAGGGGTCCCTCCCCGAGGGCTTGGGTCTTGGGCCCGGGACGCAACATGACGCATCCGGACCAGCAGGGCCGCTGATGGCACCACCTGGCCGGACAGGTAGGTGGAGAGCCGAGACGCCGAGGTGCCTATCCGTCGGGAAAACCCCTCCCGGGACATCCCTGAGGCGGCCAGGAGAGAGGCAATCTCGGCCGCCACCTCGGCCCGCTCCCGCCGCTCTGACTCAGCCCGGGCCCGCCCGATGATGTCGGTCATGACGTCGGCCACGCCGTAGGGCCGGCTATGCCGGAGGACCTCCTCGAGCTGCCGAGCGGTCGGACCCCAGGGATCACTTTTCACCGCTGTCGCCAGGCGGCGCCAATAGGAGAGGCTTCCTCTCTCCAAGGCGGTCTGAACGGCCTCGGTCGGCCAGACCGCGACGGGATCCTCGGGGGACTGCTTCAGGTTCCGGAAGCTCAGTGTCATGGCGCTGCCTCGACCATTCGTACGGCCAACTCGCGACAGACCGCTAGCTGTGAAGCGATCCCGTCTTGGCAAGAATTCTGATCGGAATAGAAGCGATCCATGTCCGACAGCACTGAAGAGCTCTGTTCGGGCCCCATCCGATTGGCCAAAGCGGCCAGGATCACCCGGGCGGGCACCACTCGGTGATGTCCCTCACTCCATAAGATTATCAGATCCGATAACCAAAGACTTCCCAGAGGGCTCTAGGGGCCGACGAGGGAGGGGATTTAGCCCTGTGATACTGTATTTCTGTGAAACACATTACGGTGGCGGTTCCCGAGGACGTCTACCGGGCGGCCCGGATCAGAGCCGCCGAGAGGGACACGTCGGTCAGCGCCCTGGTGGCGGCCTACCTCCGGTCCTTGGCCGGAGCGCCGTCCGAGTTCTCTCGCCTGGAGGCTCAGCAGCAGGAGATCCAGAGCGGCATCCGTGCTTTCCGGGCCCGGGACAGGCTGAGCCGGGACGAGGTACACGCCCGTGCGCTTCGTTGACACCAACGTCCTGCTCTATTCCGTCTCCACCGACCCCGATGAGGCGTCCAAGAAGGACAAAGCTCTGGAGGTCCTGCAGGATCGGAGCCTCAGGCTGTCGGTGCAGGTGCTTCAGGAGTTCTACGTCCAAGCCACCCGCCAGACCCGACTTGATCGCCTGAGCCATGACCAGGCCGCTGGATTGATCCAGTCGTTTCTGCGCTTCCCCATTCAGGACAACACCTCGGCGGTGATGGTGGCGGCCATCGAGGCCCGGGACCGTTATGGCATCTCCTACTGGGATGCGGCCGTCATCGAGGCGGCCAGGGCATGTGGATGTCAAACCGTTCTGTCAGAGGATCTCGGTGATGGGATCGACTACGGCGGCGTCCGGGTCGAGAACCCCTTCCGGGACCGGCCGGAACCCTGACGGTTACGGCCGGACCTCCGACTCTGATCTTGCCTGGCACGGCGGCGTGAGGCGGCCTGGTCAATGGGACTTGAGCTGTTGTGAGACTCGCTTAGCATTCGCCAATGCTCGGGGACGGGAGGTGGCTTCGGGTCCTGACCGTGGCCCTGGTGCCGGTGGTGGTGGTCCTGGGTGTGCTCGCTCTTCACCACAGTCGGCCGGCCGGTGTGAGCGCCGGCGGGGTGGGCTCGGGTACCGGTGGACTGGCCACCACCACGTCGTCGTCGTCGGTCGCTTCCACGACAGTCCCATCGACCACCACCTCATTGGCCCCGGCCACCACCCTGGCCCCGGCCACCACCCTGGCCCCGGCCACGACCCTGGCCTCATCGGCGCGGTCGGCTCCAACCACCCGGCCGGTGACCACCACGCGCCCGTCGACTACGACCACGACCCATCCCAGCACCACGACCACCCGTCCGCCGACTACGTCCTCGACCACCACCACGACCCGGCCGGCCACCACCACCTCGTCGACGACCACTTCATCGTCTTCGACGACCACCTCAACGACCAGCACCACTACGACCACTCAGCCGGGCCCGCACTGAGGATTGCTCGCGGTCCCCGGGGCTAGGTACCGAAGAGACCGGGCCAGAGGCGACCCGGTCTCTTGAGATTCAACAGGTGCCGCCCGTGGCGGCGGAGGCTCAGGCCAGGGCCGAGCAGCAGGTCTCCACGATGAGCCGGGTGACCGTGTAGGGGTCCATGTTGGCGTTGGGCCGGCGGTCCTCGATGTAGCCCGCCTGGTCCTGCTCCACCTGCCAGGGGATGCGCACCGATGCGCCCCGGTCCGACACGCCGTAGCTGAACTGGTCGTATGGGGCCGTCTCGTGCTCACCGGTCAGGCGGCCCTCGATGCCGTGGCCGTAGTGGGCCACGTGCAGCTCGGCGTTCTTACCCAGGGCCTCGGCGGCGGTGATGATGGCCTCGTAGTTCTGCCGCATGGCCTTGGTGGAGAAGTTGGTATGCGCCCCGGCGCCGTTCCAGTCGCCCCGCACCGGCTTGGGATCGAGGGTGGCGCTCACCCCGTAGTCCTCCCCGATGCGATGCAGCAGCCAGCGGGCCACCCACATCTGGTCCGACACATCCAGGGGGGGAAGGGGCCCGACCTGGAACTCCCACTGACCGGGCATGACCTCGGCGTTGATGCCGGACAGGGACAGGCCGGCCCGCAGGCAGGCGTCCAGGTGGCTCTCCACCACCGGACGGCCGAAGATCTCATCCGCGCCCACGCCGCAGTAGTACGGGCCCTGGGGACGGGGGAAGCCGCCCGACTCGGGGAAACCCAGGGGGCGACCGCCCTTGAACAGGGTGTACTCCTGCTCGATCCCGAAGAGGGGCTCCTGCCCGGCAAACTTGGCCGCCACCTCGGCCAGCGCCGCCCGAGTATTGGTCCGGTGCGGGGTCAGGTCGGTAAGGAGCACCTCGCTCATGACCAGCACGTCGTCCTCGCCCCGGGTGGGGTCGGGGTAGACGGCCACCGGCTTGAGGACGCAGTCCGACGCCTTACCTGGGGCCTGGTTGGTGCTGGAGCCGTCGAAGCCCCAGATGGGCAGGTCCTTCAAGGAGGAGCCCTTGTCTATGACCTTGGTCTTCGACCGGACGTTCGGCGTCGGCTCGGTGCCGTCGATCCAGATGTACTCGGCCCTGATAGCCAACCTTGTGTCCTCCTGAGAAGCCCGGGCCGGCGTAGCGCCGCCCGGGGTGTGCGGTTCAGGAAAGCCTCTCACGGTGAGTGCCCGAGGGTCGACCCCAGCGCGTTAATTCTGCGTTACGAGCCTCGCTCAGCCGTCCTTGTCCGTCACCCCGGCCGAGTCGAAGGTGGCCATCTCTCCCAGGATGCGGGCGGCGGACTGGATGACCGGCAGGGCCAGGGCCGCTCCGGTGCCCTCGCCCAGGCGCAGGCCCAGGTCCAGAACCGGGCGCAGGCCCAGGTGCTCGAGCACGGCGCCGGCCCCGGGCTCGCTGGAGCGATGGCCGGCAAAGCAGTGGTCCACCACGGCCGGAGCCATGGCCGCCGCCACCACCAGGCCGGCGGCGGCTATCACCCCGTCGATGACTACTGGAACCCGGGCCTCGGCCCCTCCCACCATGTAGCCGGCCAGGGCGGCTATCTCCAGGCCGCCCACCGAGGCCAGCCAGCCCAGGTGGTCCCCGGGCTCCAGCTCGGCGCCGGCCCGAGCCAGGGCGGAGGAGACCACCTCCACCTTGTGGGCCAGCATGGGGTCGTCCACCCCGGTGCCCCGGCCGGTCACCTCGGCCGCCGGCCGGCCCGTGAAGTGGGCGATCAGAGCTGCCGACGGCGTGGTGTTACCGATCCCCATGTCCCCGGTCAGAAGGCAGCGGGCGCCTTCATCGACCAGCTCCCGGGCGACGTCCAGGCCGACCTGGAGGGCGGCCGACGCCTCGACCCGGGTCATGGCCGGCTCGACGGATATGTCCCCCGTTCCGGCCCTGACCTTGCGGAGGAGCAAGCCGGGCCCGGCCGGCAGGTCGGAGGCCACCCCGACGTCGACCACCACCACCCGGGCCCCGACCTGGCGGGCCACCACGTTGATGGCCGCCCCGCCGGCCAGGAAGTTGGCCACCATCTGCCCGGTCACCTCGGACGGCCACGGTGTCACCCCGGCCCGGGCCACCCCGTGGTCCCCGGCAAAGACGGCCACCACCGCCGGCTCCGGCACCGGCGGCGGGTCGACCCCGGCCGCCCCGGCCAGGCGCACCCCGATGGCCTCCAGTTCCCCCAACGCCCCCCGGGGCTTGGTCAGGCGGTCCTGGTGCTCCCGGGCGGCGGCCATGGCCGACGGGTCGGCGCCGGCCAGGGTGGCGATGGTGTCTTGGAAGCTCGGACGCGATGTCGATGTCACGGACAACCTTCTCACGCCGGCGGGGCCGGGGCGCCGAGACGGATGATCCTCTCCAGGGCCACCAGGTCGATGTGCTCCTCGATGGCGTCGGCCAGCCGGTCCCACTGGGCCACCCGGGCTTCGGCAAAGGTAACCGTCGACTCCGGAACTCCCCGTCCCCTCCGCCCGGCCACGTAGTCGAGGAAGGCGGCCCGGAAGGCGTCGGCTTCGAACAGCCCGTGCAGGCTGGTGCCCAGCACCGTCCCGTCGGGGGAGACCAGGCCCTCGTCCTCCTGACCCCAGCCGTCGGAGAGTCGGAACCAGGCCTCGCCCGCCTCGGGGCCGGTGACGACTCGGCAGCGGCCGTGGTGGATCTGGTAGCCGCTCACCGTTAGGCCGGCTCCCGACGCCCAGGGCCAGGCGTGGGTGGCGCCCCGCCGCCTCCGGGTCACCTTCTCCTCCTCGAAGACCGTCTCCACTTCCAGGAGCCCCAGGCCTTCGACCCGGCCCTGGCCGGACTCGACGTCGTCCTGGATCACCCGGCCGAGCATCTGGTAGCCGCCGCAGATCCCGAGGATGAGGCTGCCGGCTCGGCCGGCGCGCATCACCGCCGCCGCCAGCCCGGTGGAGCGCAGCCAGGCCAGATCGGCCACCGTGGTCTTGGTGCCGGGCAGGACGATCAGGTCGGGGGCGCCCAGGGCCCCGGGGTGGTCCACCATCCGCACCCCCACGGCCGGTTCCAGGCCGAGCGGATCGAAGTCGGTGAAGTTGGAGAGGGTGGGGAAGCGCACCACGGCCACGTCGAGGCGGTCCCCTGTGCCGACGCCGGCCGGTCGGGGCCGGGCTCCGGCCAGGCCCAGGGAGTCCTCGGCGTCCAAGGCGATGTCGTCCAGCCAGGGGATCACTCCGAGGGTGGGGACCCCGCAGCGCCGCTCCAAGTCGGCCCCGGCTCCGACCAGAAAGGCCGGATCGCCCCGCAACTTGTTGATGATGAAGCCGGCCACCGTGGCCCGCAGCTCGGCGGGCAGCAGCTCGACGGTCCCGTACAGAGCGGCGAAGACACCCCCTCTATCTATATCCCCCACCACCACGGCCGGAAGGCCGGCCCGAACGGCCACCGACAGGTTCACGATGTCCCTGTCCAGCAGGTTTATCTCGGCCGCCCCGCCGGCTCCCTCGGCCACCACCACGTCGTAGCGCCGGCGCAGGTCGGCCAGGGCTTCGGTGACCGCTCCGACGAACTCCGGCTTGCGCCGGTGGTACTCGAGGGCGGCCAGGTGCCCGATGGGCCGGCCGTTCAAAACCACCTGGCTGCCCCGCATACCGGTGGGCTTGAGCAGGATCGGATTCATGGCCGTCTCCGGCTCGGCCCCGGCGGCCAGGGCCTGGACGCCCTGGGCCCGGCCGATCTCGTGACCCGACTCGGTCACGAAGGAGTTGTTGGACATGTTCTGGGCCTTGAAGGGGGCCACCCGCACGCCGCGCCGGGCGAGGAGGCGGCACAAGCCGGTCACCAGTTGGGACTTGCCGACGTCGCTGGCCGTGCCGACCACCATGACGCCACCGCGGAGTCCGGGGGAGAGGGTCACTTCGCCGTGTCCTCCAGGGCCCGGGCCAGGCGCTCCAGCCCGTCGGGGCCCGGCACTGCTATCCGGGCTTGGCCGGGCAGGCCGAAGGAAGTGCAGTCCCGCACCACCACGCCGTGGGGAGCGAGCCGCTCCCGCAGGCCGGCGGCCCGGGTGCAGAGCACGTAGTTGGCATCCGAGGGCTGCGGGTCCAGCCCGTGAGCCTGCAGGAGGGTGGTGAGCTGGGCGCGCAGCTCGGCGATGGCGGAGGCCCATCCGGCCAGGTCAGCGTTTTCCAGGAGGACGGGCAGGGCGGCGGCGGCCATCCCGTTGACCGACCAGGCCGGCTGACGCGCTGTCGTCCGGGCCACGGTGTCGGGGTCGGCCAGGAGGTATCCAATGCGCAGCCCGGGGCAGGCGAAGAGCTTGGTCAGCGAGCCCACCACCGGCACGCCGGCATCGCCCCGAGTCCAGGCCCCGGTGGCCAGGGGATAGAAGGCCTCGTCCCACACCTCGGCCGTGGCCGTCGGCTCGGCCAGGAGGCCGGAGGGGTTGTGGGGATTGGACCGCCACCGCGGCTCGTCCGGGCCGCCCCGGGGGTGGAGGGAGAACTCGGGCTCGTCCACCTGGCCGCCCATCAAGCCGGCCAGGAGGGAGATGGCCTCGGCCCCGCCGTTGGTCAGCAGCAGTCTTTCCGGCCCGACCCCCATGGCTTCGGCCAGGGCCCGGCGGGCAGCGGAAGGATCGGGATAGCGACCGAGGGCGCCGGCGTCGACGGCGGCCCGGACGGCCGGGCCCGGGTCGGGCGCCGCCGGGTTGAGGCTGGCCGAGAGGTCAAGCACCGAGGCTGAATCGATCCCGAGGGCGGCGGCCACAGCCGCTCCGTCACCGCCGTGGGCTCCCGGGGGCGGGGGCAGCCGGCTTGCGGA
Organism: Acidimicrobiales bacterium; assembly: GCA_035533195.1. Taxonomy (GTDB): domain Bacteria; phylum Actinomycetota; class Acidimicrobiia; order Acidimicrobiales; family JAJPHE01; genus DAHUYE01. Next base: position 9,574 of record DATLUK010000169.1, read on the forward strand.
TGCGGTCACGGCCGGCGCCGGCGCCGGGCCCCGGCTCGTCTCCCGCCGGTCCGGCTCCGAGCCGCCCCGGTTCCAACGCCGGCTCCGATGACGAACAAGCCGCTCAGGAGGTTTCCGACGTCGAGGCTCAGTCGGACAGCCCGGGCGATGTCGGCCGGCTCCGGAGCCCGACCGTGGCCCAGGGGACCGCGGATTTCGGTGCGCTCCCCGTAGCGGTTGGAGCCCCCGAGCCGCAGCCCCAGCGCCCCGGCAAAGGCGGCTTCCGCCGGCCCGGCGTTGGGCGAGGGGTGTTTGGCTGCGTCCCGACGCACGACCCGCAGGACCTCCCGGGCCGACCCGGGACGGGCTGCCGCCACCAGGGCCACGGTCAGGCGGGCGGGGACGAAGTTGGCCCCATCGTCCAGCCGGGCCGAGGCCCAGCCGTAGTTGGCGTAGCGGGGACTCTTGTGGCCGACCATGGAGTCCATGGTGTTGACCGCCCGGTAGCCGAAGGCGCCGGCCGGACCGGCCAGCGCCGCCCAGAAGGCGGGGGCGACCACGGCATCGACCGTGTTCTCGGCTACGGACTCCACCACCGCCCGGGCCATCTCCTTTTCATCCATACCCGCCGGGTCCCGGCCCACCAGAGCGGGCAGAGCCTGGCCGGCCTCGTCCAGCCTTCCCTCCTCCAGCAGGCGGCCGATAGCCGTGGCTGTGTCGGCCAGGCTGCGCCCGGCAGTCGCCATGTAGCCGGCGGCGGCGGTGGCCACCGCCTCCCCCAGGAAGGAATGGTCTTTGAGCACCACCCTGGGGGCGGTCCCAGCGCCGAGGGCCAGGCCGGCGGCGGCGTGAACCACTCCGGCCGCCCGGCTGTCCCGGTAAGCCAGACGCTCGAAGCGGGCCATGGCCGACCCGAAGGCCGCCACCGGGTGGTACCGGGCCGGCGGCTCGCCCAGTGAGCGGTCGACGGCCAGCCCCAATGCCGCGCCCGCCAGGCGGGCTGATAGCGGAGGCACTCTCACCAGCGGGCCGCGGCAATCAGCAGGCCCACGGTCTCGCCCATCACGCCGGCGGCTCCCAGCACATCACCCGTGAAGCCCCCCAACCGGCGCCGGGCCAGGCCGATCACGGCGCCAAAGGCGACCATGGCGCCCACCACCGACACGGCCCCGCTCAGCCGGCAGTACGGGACATTCACCCCGCCCAGGTGGGCCTGGGCGGCGGCCAGCACCACGCCGATCAGGATCCCGCCCACCCCGAGCCAGGGAGCGGCTGTCCGCCACCCGGAGGCGCGCAGACCCCGGAAGGCGGAGGCCAAACCGCCCTCGGGCCGGGCGTAGGGGACGGTGGCCAGGGTCACTGTCATGGCCGAGCGGCTGGCGCACCACAGGCCGGCCAAGAGGAGGGGACGGGGGGCCATGGCGGCCAGGGCCGCCCAGCGGGCCAGGAGGACGCCGGCCCCGGCGGTCACCCCGAAGGCCCCGGTGTGCGGGTCCCGCATCACCGCCAGGCGCCGGGCCCGGTCCATGGGGGCCAGCAGTCCGTCGGCGGCGTCCAGCAGACCGTCGAAATGCAGCATCCCGGTCAGGACCAGGTCGGCCACCACCACCAGAACCGCCGCCACCGCCGCCGGCCAGATCCCGTGCGCTCCCCACCAGATCCCCCCCAGGGCCAGTCCGAGGGCCAGACCCACGACGGGGAACCAGCCGCTGGCCCGCCGGGACGGCGTGCGGGAGCCGCCCAGACAGGTCAGGAAGCCCAGGGCCTGCAGGAGGCTCATCGGTCCCCGATTCTCACGGTCGGTCCAGGGCCAGGGTCCGCCCGGCTACCACCAGGAAGACGGCCCCGGCGGCGTCGGCCACCTCCCGGTTGAGCCGGCCCAGGGCGTCGCGGAAGGCCCGTCCCGACTCAGAGGAGGGGTGGACCCCCATGCCCACTTCCTCGGAGACGACCAGGGTGGGAAGGGAGCGCCCGACCAGCGCGGTGAGAAGATCGGCGCCCCATCCGAAGTCGGGGCGCCGGGCCAGCCAGGTGCCCAGGGAGTCGACCAGGACTACCCGCCTGGCCAGATCGGGACCGGCCAGGACGCCGGCCAGGTCCAGGGGAGCCTCGATGGTGTCCCAGTCCGCCGGCCGGCGCCGCCGATGGGCCTCGACTCTGCGTTCCCAGTCACGGTCCCCGGCCGGGCCGGGCCCGGCTCCGGCCACGTAGGTCACCCCTGCTCCCAGGCGGGCCGATTCGGATGCGGCCATGGCCTCGGCCGCCTCCGACTTGCCTGACCGGGCCCCGCCCAGGACGAGGGTGAGGCTCCCGCTGCCTTCCCGATCGGTCATCCGTCTCTCCTCCTGGGTCGGGAATCTGTTGCCCGACGACAGGGGGCACCTGCCCTGGTCACGGTAGACCGGCTGCGGCCTGCCCTGCCGCCCGTGCGGCGCCCGGTGCGGCTCCAGGCCGAATGGTCACTCACTAATGGCGGTGGCGAAATGAGCAGAACTAGCTATCCATGTCGCCCCTCGATCGCCCGATCACATATACGGAGTAGGGAAAGAGGAGCGCCATGCCAGCGGATCGGTTCGGATCACCGAAGCTACGACGGGGATTATTCGGCACCAGCCTGGGCATCCTGGGGACGGGGTTGGTGGGCCTGGCCACGATCGGCTCGGCCGCCGCCCTGAGCGCCGGCGGTGGGCTCTCCCATGCCTCGGCGTCTGGAGCGGTGACAGGCTCCGGGGTACCAGCCGGGTCGGGGACGACCGTGGCTGCATCGGCCGGGAGCAACGGGCCGGCCAAGGGCAGCGCCGGTGCAGCCAATGGGACCCGTCCGGTCGGAACGAGCGGCGCCAGCGCGTCGGCCCCGGGGACGGGCCAAAACGGGACCGGAACCAGCCGCGGCGGAGGAGGTCCCGCCAACTCCGGAGCCTCCGGGACGTCGGGCTCCATCTTCGGCAGCCTGCCCGCAGCTAGTTCGAGTGCCAGCCAGACCGCAGCGCCCCCGGGTGCCTCGGGTTCTAACCCGACGGCATGCGTTCCGTCGACCACGGTGACGACCCTGCCGGCTGACGTAGTGGGAACGGTTACCCAGACCGTTTCCTGCGTTGGCGGGACCGTGGCCAGCCTGCCCGGGACCGTGGCCAGCCTGCCCGGGACAGTGGGCGGCGTCGTCACCGGCGCCGGCTCGACCATCGGCTCGACTATTGCGACGGTAAGCGGCACGGTGGGCTCCGTTACTTCCACGGTGGGCAACGCCGTCGGTGGCACGGTGGGCTCGACCGTCTCATCCACGGGTAGCCAGGTCGGCGGCACGGTCAGCTCGACCGGGTCATCGGTCGGCAGCACGGTGGGCTCGACCGGGTCATCGGCGGGCTCGACCGTCCCCGGAGCCGTCACTGGCGCCTCCGGCTCGGTGGGCTCGACCCTGTCCGGGGCCACCTCGGCCACTTCCCAGCCGGTTGCCTCCCTGCCCTGAAAGTGGGATGAACGGCAGGAATCAACCTGCCGGACCCAGAAGCCATACTGATACATGGGGGGATCACGGGCCATTTTTGTACGGTTGGCGCCCGCCCTTCCCGGTCGAGGCCTCTGGCGCCGAGGTCCCGGCGCCGGCCCGG
>DATLUK010000170.1:0-3334 GCA_035533195.1 Acidimicrobiales bacterium
GGTGATCCCCGTCTTCGCCCGCAAGCCCATCTTCGGCTACAAGGGCATCGTCTTCGCCACCCTGGCGATAGCCGGGCTCTCCACCGGCGTGTGGGCCCACCACATGTTCGCCACCGGCGCCGTGCTGCTGCCCTTCTTCTCGGGCATGACCATGCTCATAGCCGTGCCCACCGGCATCAAGTTCTTCGCCTGGATCGGCACCATGTGGCGGGGGTCGATCGTGTTCAAGACCCCGATGATCTTTGCCGTCGGGTTCCTCGTGGTGTTCCTGGCCGGGGGCCTCTCCGGGATCATCCTCTCCGCCCCGCCGCTCGACTTCTACACCAACAACTCCTACTTCCTTGTTGCCCACTTCCACGAGGTGCTGATGGGCACGGCCGTCTTCGGCGGCTTCTGCGGCTGGTACTTCTGGTACCCCAAGTTCACCGGGCGCATGTTCAACGAAAAGCTGGGCTGGGCCCACTTCTGGGTCCTGTTCATCGGCTTCTGGTTCCAGACCGTGCCCCAGTACCTGGTCGGTCTGCACGGCATGCCCCGCCGCATCGCCATCTACCAGGCCTCCGACGGCTTCACCAACCTCAACCGGATCTCCTCAGTGGGCGCCTGGCTGGTGGGCCTCTCCTTCGTCATCTTCCTGGTCAACATGTGGGTCTCCTGGCGCCGGCCGGTACCGGCCGGGGGCAACCCCTGGGACGCCAACAGCCTGGAGTGGGCCACCACCTCTCCCCCGCCGCACCACAACTTCGAGCGCATTCCCCCCATCCGCTCCGAGCGGCCGGTGTGGGACATGAACCACGCCGATATCGAGGACATCCAGCCCCACGGGAGCCACGGGAGCCACAAGTGAGCGCAGACGTCGATCCCGGGCCGGCGCCGGAGCCGACCGTGCCCCGCGTCTACAAGGGCTACCGGGTCGAGGCCTATGTCCTGCTCGGAACGGCCCTCTTCTTCGCCGCCATCTGCCTCGTCTACTGGTTCACGTCCTACGAGCACGCCGGTTCGGTGATGCTCCTCTTTACGGTCTTCCTCGGCTTCCTCCCCGGTTCGTATCTCTTCTGGTGGGGCTGGTCCCGCGGGGCAAACATGGCGCCCCGACCGGAGGATTCCGACGAGGCGGAGCTGGAGGACGGCGCCGGTACCGTCGGCGCCTTCCCATCCTCGAGCATCTGGCCGTTCTGCCTAGGCATCTCCGCCGCCGTCGTGTGCCTGGCCCTGGTCTTCGGCGCCTGGCTGGGGGTCCTGGGCGGCGCCGGCGTGGTGGCCACCCTGATCGGCTACACCATGGAGTCCCGCCGGGGCGGCTACGTCTAAAGGGCTTCGCCTCTAAAGGGCCTCAGCCTCAGCGATGGCGTAGGCCAACGACCCGTTGATGAGCGATCCGGTGTCACGAACGACCGACGGACCCTATTGCGGCTTGCCCCGCGGACGGGGGAGCGCCCACACATGCGACTTGAACACCCACCCGATTTATATTACAGATGTGTTATGGAACGAACGAAAATTCTCCACCAAACGACATCTGGCGAATTCGGGGTGGGTGTGTTCATGTTGCATGTCTCGATCCCTCTCAGGAATCTCACAGCGATCCGGGGCGGCCGTAGCGACGGCGCTTTAGCCGTCGCCGGCTCAGTCGGAGCCGGTGTCCGAGTCGGAGCCCGGTGCGGAACCGGTCGCGTCCCCGGCGGCGTCATCCCCGTTGGAGCCTTTGCCCCCCTCGGCACCGTGGGAGCGGCGGGGGAAGAAGAGGTGCCGACCCGAGCGCGGCGCGGGCTCGCCCGCGGCCTCCTGGCGGCTGACCTGGCGTACGCCAGGGATGTCGGAGGCGGCCGTGCTCTGCACCGTGGCGGAGGCGGCCGAGGTGGCCGGCGCCGGTCCCCGGTCGGTCCGCTCCCCAGCCGTTGACGGGCTCGCCACGCCGGCCGTCACCAGTTGGGGTTCCGGCATCAGGAGATGGCCCACGGGAGCGGGCTCGAGCTCGTGGTGGTGCTCCGCCTCGAGCGGATGGAGCTCGACCGGCGTGGCCGAATAGCCACCGTCCACACCGCGAACGATGACGTTGGCCACCGGCCGTTTGCCAGCCGAGGGTACGGCTGAGAGTTCCTTGCAGAGCAGGTAGGCGACGGCGGCCACGATGGGCGGTATGACGAACAAGCCGACGCGCAGCGCCCACACCACCGCCTGGACGGAGGTGTCGAAGGCCACGGCTATGACGTCCTCGGACCCTCCGAGCAATAGCACCACGAAGAAGGCCAGGAAGCCGGCGCCGAAGGCGGTGCGCCCGGGAACGTCACGAGGTCGCTGCAGCAGGTTGTGGTACGCCTTGTCACCGGTCAGCTTGGCCTCGAGGAACGGGTAGATGTAGAGGACGTTGAAGATGAGCCCGGGCAGGATGACGGCCGGATAGAAGGTGTTGGCGATGATGTGGCCCGGGAAGTGCGTCTCCCAGTTGGGCCAGAGCCGCAGGGCGCCGTCCAACCAGCCGATGTACCAGTCGGGCTGGGTGAAGGTGCTGATCCGGATGGGGTCGTAGGGCCCGAACAGCCAGACGGGGTTGATCTGGGCCAGGCCGCCCAGCAGCGCGGTCACGGCCATGGTCATGAAGAAATAGCCGCCGGACTTGGCCATGTACCCGGGCCACATGGGGGTGCCGACCACGTTGGTCTCGGTGGCGCCCTTACCCGGGAACTGGCTGTGGTGCTGGCGCATGATGATGGCCAGGTGGGCCGTCAACAGGCCCAGGATGATGATCGGCACCACGAAGACGTGCAGCACGTACATGTGGGCGAGGATGGTGGTGCCCGGGTAGGGCCCGCCGTAGAGCATCTCCATGGCCCAGGTGCCCACGAAGGGTATGGACTCGAAGACCGAGTAGAAGATGCGGAGTCCACCGCCGGAGATCAGGTCATCGGGCAGCGAGTAGCCCAGGAACCCGTTCATGATGGCCAGGATCATCAGGGTCAGGCCGATGGTCCAGTTGATCTCCCGGGGCTTGCGGAAGGCGCCGGTGAAGAAGATCCGGCACATGTGGATGCCGATGGCACCGATGAAGATCAGGGCGGCCCAGTGGTGCATCTGGCGGATGACCAGCCCGGCCCGCACGTCGAAGCTGATGGACAGCGTCGATGCGTAGGCCTCGGACATCTTGACGCCCTGCAGCGGGATGTAGGACCCGTGGTAGATGATCTCGTGGGCCGAATCCACGAAGAAGAAGGCGATGTAGATCCCCGTCAGCAGCAGGATGATGAAGGAGTAGAGGGCGATCTCGCCCAACATGAAGGACCAGTGGTCGGGGAAGATGTAATTGAGCATCCACCGGCCGGCTGAGGCCAGGCCC